>CAJUOF010000248.1 GCA_910587905.1 uncultured Lachnospiraceae bacterium | reverse complement strand
GCCAGGACAAAAGAACAGTTTATCATTATTATTGATGAGTGGGACTGCCTGTTTCGGGAGGACAAAAATAATGAGAACCTTCAGAAAGAATACATTAATTTGCTGAGAGGTTTGTTTAAAGGGACTCCATCGGGGGCATTTTTAAAGCTTGCTTATATTACGGGGATTTTGCCGATCAAGAAATACGGCACACAGTCGGCTTTAAATAATTTTCGGGAGCATACAATGGTCAGTCCCAGGCAGATGGCGGAATATGTTGGTTTTACAGAGACAGAGGTGAGGGCTATCTGCAAAGAACATGACATGCCGTTTCAAGAGATGCAAAGATGGTATGACGGATATTATTTTGAAAAGATAGGACATATTTATAGTCCTAACTCTGTAATTGAAGCTGTAGATAGCAGGGAATTCGGGAATTATTGGTCTGGAACAGAGACGTATGAGTCTTTGATGGTGTATATTGCAATGGATTTTCATGGGTTAAGACAATTGATTGTAAATATGCTGGGAGGTCAGGGATGCAGTATTGACGTGGAATCATTTCAAAACGATATTACTTCATTTAAGTCTGCGGATGATGTGATTACCCTGTTAATTCATATGGGATATCTGGCTTATAATGGCAAGACAAAAAAAGTTTTTATTCCGAATGATGAGGTGAGGAGCGCTTTTCTGCGTGCAATTAGAAATGATGGGTGGGAAGAGATAACAAAGGCTATTCATGCATCAGAATCCTTACTTAAGGCAACATTGGCGATGGACGAAAAAGCTGTGGCGCAGATGATACAGGAAGTTCATATGCAGCATTCCAGCAGCTTGGTATATAACAATGAAATTTCACTAAGCAGTGTAATTGCATTGGCGTATTATAGTGCCAGCAGAGATTATACGCTTGTAAGAGAACTGCCGACGGGAAATGGATTTGCCGATATGGTTTTCCTTCCTAAACGGACATCTTTAAATCCGGCATTGGTTGTAGAACTAAAATGGGACAAAACTGCGGAAGGAGCAATCAGCCAGATTAAAAGTAAGGGATATGTGTCAGCCCTTAAAGAGTATAACGGAAATATGTTACTTGTCGGAATCAATTATGAGAAGAAAAGCAAGAAGCATCAATGCAGGATAGAAAAATTTGAAATGTAGTTTTTGCAATTCTCCCCGGATGGAGGTCTGTGGTTACTGCGGCAGTGAGATTTATCCGGATCAGTTTGCGCCTGACACGGAAGAACTACAGTAGGCGCTGCTTTTGGGCATTGCAGATTTGTCTTGCAAATTTTGTCGGCAGATGTTAGTATGGGGATACTAATCATATTAATTAATCATGTTTGATGAAAAGAAAGGAATCCCTAATGATCAGAACAAAAAGAAAATTGAGATCCCTGTTTTTAGCATTCTGTCTCCTGTTAGCCATTCGGCCCCAGGCTGTTTTGGCGGCGGACGGAGCCGTCATGGTGAGCGGGACGGACATTTTGCAGGCGCCGGGACAGACGGTTTCCTGTGGAAACGGAAGTGCGAGATATGACTCTGGCACGAATACCCTGACGCTGGAAAATGTGAATATCTCTGCGGATCCGGCAGGAAATCCGCTGCTATACGGTATACAGATTGAGCGGGAAAATGTGACGGTCAGACTGGTCGGGACGAATACGGTCAGCGGCCATTTCGGAATCAGCAGCAGCCATCCGCTTCGCCTGGACGGGACGGGAGGCGGAACTCTGACGATCCGTGTAGCGCAGGATCCAGGGCTTCCCGGACTTCCCTGCAGGGGGATCTTTGTGGAAGGGGGAGGCTTGACGGTGGATCATGCCGATCTGCGGATCGAGATCGGGAATGCGGGAGATACCAATGCCTACGCTCTCTATATTTGCGGAAAAGACAACCGAATCAGCAATTCCCGCATTGAGATCACGGCAGAGGCACAGGCTTCCGGCGTAAGCTGCCAGGGGATCAACGGGACAGGCGCCGATTCTCTCACCATATCGGATCATTCGGAGCTTGTGCTGGACAATCTGGACAGCGGGATCGCCGTGACGGGAAGACTGGCCGTTTCCGGCAGCAGGGTTACGATAAAAGAAGCCGGGCAGTACGGTGTTTCCTGCGGGAATCTGGATATTTCGGCGCAGTCGGAGGTGAATGTGACGGCGGATCAAGGGCTGGCCCTCGGCGTGGATCAGGATATCTCTGTTTCCGCATCGTCTGTTCAGGCAGAGTCCAGGCAGACCAACGGAATTTTCTGCAACGGTGAATTTGAGGCTACAGACGCCTCGAACGTGACCGCCAAAGGATACTGGCCGGGTATCTTTGCCGTGGCCGGTGCTGTTGTGAAAGACTCTTCCGTCCATGCGGAGGCCACCAACGATGTAAGTATTTTCAGCAAAGGAACGGTTGCACTTTCCGGCTCCGAGGTTTATGCTCCGGACAGCATTTATGCCCATGGCGACATATCCATTGTCGGAGGGACGACGGAGATCGGACAGGGAAATATCCGGTCCGAAAGGGATGTTTATGTCGGCGGTCCCGTGACTTCTGACGGCGTGGTTTCTTATGACAAGATAGCGGTCAGTTCCGGAAAGGTGGTCTTTTCCGAGGCGGATTACCGTGAGGTGGATCGTGCGGTCGCAGAGGCGGAAGCCTTAAAGAGAGAAGATTATACGAATTTTGAAGCGGTGGAGAAAGCGGTGAGCGCAGTCGTCAGAGGAAAGGATGTCCGGGAACAGCATTTGGTGGACGGCTATGCGGCGGCGATCAAAGCGGCTATTGCGGCTCTTGAGCCTGTGCCGGCTGCTCCGAAGGAATATCAGATTTTGGAAGGAGCCAGCCAAACCCTTGCAGTGGGCAAGAATCAGGATGTTATCATAAAGGCGGACGGGGAGTTTTCCAAATTTACCGGCGTATCTGTGGATGGAAAGAAACTCGCAGATGAGCAGTATACGGCGGTCTCCGGCTCCACAGTCATTACCCTGAGGGCGGAATATGTAAATGCGCTGGCGGCGGGAACCCATACGGTGACGATCCATTACAGCGACGGACAGGTTCAGACAACGTTCACGTTGAAGGAGGGAGAAGAGCCGGAAACAAAACCAGAGACAAAACCGGGACAGGATCAGAACCAGACACAGAAACCGGGTCAGAAACCGACACAGAGTCCGGCGAAGAATCCGTCATCGGCCCAGAATACAGCAGCAAATGTGTCCCCCGGAACCGGGGATCACGCGCCAATCGGATTCTGGTTGTCACTTATGATTTTGGCAGGTTTGCTTGTGATCGTTGAAGGAAGCAGGAAAAAAGGATAAGGAACCCGCAAAAGCCGGAAGCCGGAGAGTTACTCTCCGCTTCCGGCTTTTATGCAGTGCTCGATCGAATAGCGGATCATGTCTCCGACGGCCTCGTCTGTGAAGAAGGCCGTGTGGGGCGTCATGATCACATTGGGCATGGCTTGGAGGATCGCCATTTCGTGGTGTCCCACAGGCTTGTATTTAAAATCCTTGTAGTAGATAGCGCTTTCCCCCTCAACCACATCCAGAGCAGCCGCAGCCACCTTACCACGCTCCAGAGCTTCGATCAGATCCGCCGTATTTACGAGAACTCCCCTTGCCATATTGATCAAGACGACACCATCCTTCATGGAAGCGATGGTGTTTTTGTTGATCATGCCGCAGGTTTCCGGGAGGGCGGGGGTGTGCAGCGTGATCAGGTCGGCCTCCCGGTAGAGCGCGTCTAGACTGCAATATTCGGCAAATCTCCGGACGCTGTCCTTCTCGAACACGTCGTAGGCCAGAATGCGGCAGCCGAAGCCGCTTAAGTTCCTGATGACGGTCTCGCCGATCTTCCCGGTGCCGATGACGCCGACGGTCATGTTGCAGAGCTCTCTGCCGCGAATCTCCTTCAAAGAGAAGTCCTGTCCCATGTATCTGGTTATGATCGCTTTCATCTTCCGGATCGCCATCAGCATGGCCATGACCGTGTATTCGGCCACCGTGTGGGGCGTATAGCTGACGTTGGATACGGAGATTCCCAGGGATTCGGCGTATTCGTAGTCCACGTGCTCGTAGCCGACCGTCCTGGTGGCGATGGCCTTCACCCCATAGCTGTGCCAAATGTCGATGAGCTCCCGTCCCACCGGCGTGGTGATGATGTCGACGGCGGTGCAGCCTTCGGCCAGACGGGCCGTTTCTTTTGTTGGCGGCAGGGGAGAGAGGACAAGCTCCGCGTCATATTCTTTTCCATATTGCTCGAACAAGTGAATTTCGTCTTTCCGACAGCTATAAACAGCGATTTTCATAACAGATACCTCCCAATAGGATGAATCCAAGGATTTTTGATGGATCAGTCCGTGTTAGACAGGACTTTGATATTAAGGATACCTCGAACAGGAAAAAAGATCAAGACTGGCAGATAAAATTATTGACAAATCATTATATATATGATGTATAATGATATATAAATATACATAAACATACAAAGAAATATAGAAAAATATACTCTAAATATATGGAGAAGAGGGGATGAGATGCGTAAAAAGAGAGCGGATTACAGGGCAAATTTTCCATATTTTATGTTTTACGCATTGTTTTGGATGGCAGATGCTTTTATTGATCCTTACTTGAGTATGTTTTTGGCCTCCAAAGGCTTAAGCGGAACACAAATCGGGATGATCAATAGTTCTCTGTATATTGTATCGATTCTTGCGGCGGTTCTTTCCGGAATGGCTGCGGACAGGGTAAAGACAGCAAAACCGGTGTTGCTTGTCTTGCTGCTGGGAGGGCTTGCCTCCACGCAGCTCATCAAGTGCGCCGATGGAATGAAGGGATTATTTCTTGCCTGCGTGGCATATGGCTTTTGCGCAGGGCCTCCCGTTGATCTGACGGATAAGATTGTGATCGAGAATGAGCCGAGTATCAGAGCAAAATTAAGCTTTAACCGAACGGGAGGGGCGCTGGGGTACCTGGTCGCATCCCTGGCGGCGGGGGCGGTTGTCGATATAAGCGGGTTTGAGACTTCGATTAATTTCTATTTTGTCTTTATGATGTGCGGGATTCTGGTTGCCCTTCTTATGAAAGAGAGAAAATCAAGTGTTCCACAGAAAGACAAGGCAAAATTAAAGCTGGGGGATATTGGAAAAAATAAAAAGGGCCTGTTTATCTATACGGCAATGACCGTATGGGGAATCGTTTTTACGGGAGCGCTTTCTTTTATCTCCTTTTACGTGGTGAAGGTGGGAGAGAGTACAGGGCTGGTCGCCATTCTCATAGCGGCGGCCATGGCCGGCCAGATCACGTCGGGCTTTCTCCTTCAAGCAGTCTATCGGCGGGTCCGAAAAGAAATCTGCGTGGGTCTTGGGATTGCGCTGCTCTCCGTCAGGCTGTTTGCCATTGCGATGTGCGCCCTGCTTCCGCCGCCGATTTTAATTGTTTTCACGTATTTGGGAGGATTCAGCGAACCTCTGCTGTGCTGTTCCATCATTACGATCATAGGGGAAACCTTTCCGAAATCCGTGAGCGCGACGGCCCAGACGTTAAAAAGCGTCGCCAACAGAGGGATCGGAAGCGCCATGGGAACCCTGGTGATCGGAAGGCTGTTTGATTTACTGGACCCTTTCGCCGTCATGATGGGAGTTTCGGCGGGGTGCCTTCTGGTCGGAATACTGATGGCTTTGTGGGGCCGCTCAGTAAAAGAATAGATAGTTCAAGAAAGGATGGGAGAAACCATGATAGACAAAGAAAAAGTCGTTGACTTAAGCCACAGGATTTTGCGGAGAGGAGAAAATTTCCCCTTCCATTCTGATTATATCGGAAACAGGAGCTCCGAAGACTGGTACGTGATGTCCAACATCTTTATCGGCTCCCATGTGGGAACCCACGTGGAAGTGCCGAGGCACCATGTGAGGGACGGTCTCGACTGTCTCCATTATCCCCTGGAGAATCTGGTGGGAGACTGTGTGACCCTGGACTGTTCAGGGAAAGAGGTGGACGAGCCCATTACCCTGGAGGAGGTCATGCGGTACAAAGCTTTGATCCGGGAGGGAGACATTATTTTCCTCTGGACGGGCTTTGACCGCTATCACAGGACAGACAGATGGCGTGATTACCGGTATATTGCGGAGGACGCCATGGAATGGCTGATCTCTTTCCATCCAAAGGCGATCGGAGTGGACGCCTTTGGAATCGAGATTCCAGGGGAGAACACGGGGGAACCGAACCACATGAGGTGCTTTGACAGGAACATTGCGGTCGTGGAGGCCCTTGACAATCTGGAGCAGATTAAAAATACAAGGACGACCGTGTTTATGCTGATCCTTCCCATGGAGGGGGTGGATGCCTGCCCGGTGCGGGCCATCGCCGTAAAAGAATGAGCGGAGAGGAAACACAGAGAGGAGAGAAAGAACATGAAGCTTGATTACGGCAAGGTCGTTGATTTAAGCCATAGAATCCTGCAGGATCGGGAAAATTTTGGATTCCGAAGCGTTTTTAGCGGCACGAACAGACCGGATTGGTATGTGATGAGCGACATCCTGATGGGCTCCCACGTGGGAACTCATGTGGAGGTGCCCAGGCATCACGCAAAGGACGGGCTCGACTGTCTGGACTATCCCCTTGAAAACTTAATCGGAGCCTGCGTAACCCTGGACTGCTCCGGGAAGGAGGTGGACGAGCCCATTACCCTGGAGGAGGTCATGCGGTACAAGGATTTGATCCGGGAGGGAGACATCATTTTCCTCTGGACCGGCTTTGACCGGTACCACAGGACCGGAAGGTGGCGGGACTACCGGTATATTGCGGAGGACGCTATGGAATGGCTGATCTCTTTCCATCCAAAGGCGATCGGAGTGGATGCCTTTGGAATCGAGATTCCGGGGGAGAACACGGGGGAACCGAACCATATGAGATGCTTTGACAGGAACATCGCAGTTGTGGAGGCCCTTGACAATCTGGAGCAGATCAAAAATACGAGAACAACGGTGCTCATGCTGACTCTTCCCATGGAAGGGGTGGATGCCTGCCCGGTCCGTGCGATTGCAATCAGAGAATGAGCGGTCATGGAGGAAAAATGGGAGAAAAGAGATATGTTCTTTCCATCGACCAGGGGACGACGTCCACGAAGGCCCTCCTATTAGACCGGAAGGGACAGGTGGCGGCGAAGGCATACAGTAAAACCCACTCCCTGTTTTACCCGCAGAATGGCTTCGTGGAACAGGACGCAGAGGAGATTTACGAGGAGACCTGCCGGATTGCCCGGGACGTGCTGCGGCAGGCCGGAGCGGGCGCAGAAGAGGTTGCGGGGCTGTCGCTCTCCGTCCAGACGGGCGTGTGGATTTTCTGGGACCGAAAAACCGGAAAGCCCGTCTGTCCCCTGATCGGATGGCAGTGCGCAAGGGGAGAGCAGATCGTCCGGGGAATGTCCGAGGAAGATAAGGAGTATTTTTTCAGGCTCAACGGGCACGTTCCCAACGCCCACACGGTGGCTGCAAAAATCAGATGGGCGTTTGAGCAGGTGGACGGACTGGGCGCTGGCGTCAGGTCGGGGGAAATCCTGATGGGAAGCGACGAGACCTGGCTGATCTGGAAGCTCACCGGGGGGGCCTGCCATGTCGTAGAGTACAACAATGCCTGCACGACCGGGCTGTTTGACAGAAGGCGTTTGTCGTGGGATTCCCATATGCTGGAGGTTTTTGGATTGGAACGGCAGATGCTTCCACGGATCATGAGCAGCGATTCGTTTTTTGGAACCGTGGAAGAGGAGGGGCTTGGGGGGATTCCCATCTATGGGGTGCTCTGGGATTCCTGTGCCGCGTTGTTTTCTCATCGGAGCTACAAAATGGGCGATGCGAAAGCCTCTTACGGGACAGGAACGACAACCATTGTCAATATTGGAACAAAATTTCCGGAGGAAGACAACGAACATGTAACTGTTGGGTGGGGCGTGAAGGGAAAAGCTCATTATCCGCGTCAGGCGAATGCCCTCTGCACCGGTGCGACCATGAGGTGGCTGGCGGACTCCCTGGAGCTCATGGGAAGCCCCGAGGAGTCGGAGGCAGTGGCGTCTCTGGTGGAGGACACGGATGGCGTGTACCTGGTGCCGGCTTTTTCCGGACTTGCGGCCCCGTACTTTGATGACCGGGCGAGGGCCTGCATCGTGGGAATGACGGGGGCGACCAGGAAGGCCCATGTGGTCCGGGCGGGGCTTGAGAGCATTGCCTATCAGGTGAAAGCGATGCTTGACAGCATCCGCTCCGGTTTGGAATACCCATGCGAGAGGCTTTTCGCCGACAGCGGGGCCAGCGGCAATTCCCTGCTGATGCAGTTTCAGGCGGACTTGCTTGGGATGAAGGTGGTGTGCGAGGAGGTGCCGGACGCCTCCGGGGTGGGGATGGCCTATTTTGGAGGAATGGCATCCGGATTTTACAAAAATTTGGAGGAACTTAAAGAGCTGAGTGCGAGGACCGTCGAATATGCGCCCCGCTGGGACGAGGAAACCAGAAGGAGACATTATGAGGGCTGGCAGCGGGCCGTGGAAAAAGCACATCAGGATTTTTGAGAGGAAAGGGGCAAGGATATGAATGGCTGGACGGCTGATTCAGAAAAGGAAAAGAGGATAAGGGAACTGAAGCTTAAGGCGGTTGCCCTGAGAAAACGGGTGGTGACGCTGGCCCATGACGCGGGGTCCGCACATATCGGGGGAGCCTTGTCCTGCACGGACATGATTACGGCGCTGTTTTACGAGATCATGAACGTCTCCACGGAGACGGTCGACGACCCGGACCGGGATATTTTTATCATGAGCAAGGGACATACCCACGAACCTTATCTGTGTGCGTTGAGCGACAGGGGCTTTATCACGGAGGAGACCCTGCGGTCCTTCCGGACCTTTCGGTCCGACCTCCTGGGGCATCCCAACTGCCGGGTGGCCGGCGTCGAGATCAACTCCGGGGCCTTGGGCCATGGGCTCTCGGTGGGAGTCGGGGCGGCGATCGCCAAAAAGAGGGACGGCATGGGTTCGAGGGTCTACGTCCTGATGGGGGACGGGGAGCTGGCGGAGGGAAGCGTCTGGGAAGCGGCCATGAGCGCGGGAAATTATAAGCTGAACAATCTGGTCGCCATCATCGACAGAAACCGTCTCCAGTTAAGCGGCGCCACGGAGGAGATCATGAAGCTTGAGCCCCTGGAGCAAAAGTGGGTCTCCTTTGGGTTTGAGACCGTACAGGTGGACGGAAACGACATGGAGTCCATTCTTGGCGGATACCGGCGGATTGACTGGGAAAGTGACCGGCCCAAGCTGATCATCTCCAACACGACAAAGGGGAAGGGCGTGAGCTTCATGGAAAATACGGTTGCATGGCACGCCGGCGCACCCGACGACGAACAGTATGAGCTGGCGATGGAGGAACTTGAGGCGGAACGGAGGAGGATTATCGACAATGGCTAATTCAGTATGCAGAAAGGAATTCAGTGCGGCGCTCATGGAGCTTGCAGAGAGAAATCCGGATATCTATGTTTTGACGTCGGACGCAAGGGGCTCGGCGGCGGTCGCCCCCTTTGCGGAAAAATTCCCGGAACGGTTTGTTGAGGCAGGGATCGCCGAGCAGAACGAGGTGGGCATGGCGGCGGGCCTTGCGCTGATGGGAAAGGTTCCCTTCGTCTGTGCGCCGGGGGCGTTCCTGAGCGCCAGGGCCGTGGAGCAGGTGAAGGTGGACGTCAGTTACTCAGAAAAAAACGTAAAGCTTGTGGGCGTCAGCGCAGGGCTGGCATATGGCGCCTCCGGAATGACCCACTATGCGATCAATGACTTTGCCGTGTTTCGGACCATGTTCCACATGGACGTTCTTGCGCCGGCGGACGGCTATCAGACGAGGGAGCTGACAAAGGCGATTGCGAAGAGCGGGAGGGCCGCCTACATGAGAATGGGAAGGAACGCAGTCCCCGACGTGTATGCCGGAGAGGAACGGTTTGAGATCGGAAAGGCCTACAGACTTCGGGAAGGAGGGGATCTTGCGATCATCGCTTGTGGCAAAATGCTGCATGCGGCCGTCTGTGCGGCGGACCGGCTTGAGGAAGAGGGAATCCATGCGAGGGTTCTCGATATGTTCACCGTGGAGCCCCTTGACAGGGAGGCCGTCGTCAGGGCGGCGGAGGAGACAAAGGGAATTATCACCATTGAGGAACATGTCCGCGCAGGAGGGCTCGGCGAAGCGGTGGTGTCTGCCGTGGCGGAGAAACGGCCGGCAAAGGTGAAGATCATGGCTCTTCCGGTGGAGCACCTGGTGACGGGAAGCGAGGATGAGATTCTGGATTATTATCACCTGAACACGGAGGGAATCCTTGCGAAGGCAAGGGAAATCTTAGAGGGAGAGGAGGGATAGGACCATGGATACGATGGAAAACATTATGACCAGACGGAGCACGAAGGCCTATACGGGGGAGCCGGTCACGGACCGGGAATTAGAAACGATCATCCGTGCGGGAATGCAGTCCACGTCCGCATTCAATTCGAGACCCTGGTGCATGGTTACGGTTCAAAACAGGGATACTTTAAATACTATGATCGGATACACGCCCTGGTGGAAAATGCTTGGGACAGCGGCGGCGGCGATCGTGGTATGCGGCGACCTGAAAAAGACAGAGAAGATGAGCAGAGGGTTCATTGTGGATAGCTGCGCCGCCTCGGCGATGAGCATGATTTTGGCGGCGAGGGCAATCTAAGCTCTCGGCCTATCGCTACATCGACGGAGATCCGGATGTGCTTTTGAACCGTGTGATGAGCGTCGTGAATTGTCATGCCTGTGTCACCGGGAGCGTCAATGACTATGAGCGTCTGGAGGCGTTAAAGAAAAACCGGGTAGAAATGTTTACGATGGGAGGAGCCCTGTATCACCATAAATTCGGCGGCTCCTTCGCCGAGCAGATTACAAATGTGGTGGAGTTTTTAAACAGAAAGTAGAGAAGAGAGGCAGACTGCCGCTATGTGGGAAGCCTAGTGGCAGTTTTTCCTGCGATACTTAGAGCTTTACAAGATTTTTGATCTATTATATAATACTAACAGTAAAATTATGCATAAATTAGATGAATTTGTAAATGAACTGTTATAAGGAGTAGTATGAGCTTAGATAAATGTAATCCAGTGCCGTTATACCAGCAGATAGCCATCGAAATGCGGGAAGAAATTTTGGCAAACAAATATCCGGATGGCTATAAGCTGCCAAATATCAATGAGTTGGCGGCGAAATATCATGTAAGCTCCATTACCTTAAGAAAAGCGTTAAATTGGTTAAAGGATGAGGGATTGGTTGTCTGTAAGCAGGGAAAGGGCACGTTTATAAAGAGCAAAAAACTTCAAAGAGATATTGGGGTGGCAAGCAGCTTTACGAGATTTTGCCTGACTGCAGGGTGCACGCCTTCTTCCGAGGTGATTCACAAGAAGTGGGTGTACCCGGACGAACAGGACATGGAGTTTTTTAAAATCGATGCCGGCGAAAAAATCGTTTCGATCAAGAGGATTTTATATATCGACGATCTCCCGGTTTCCATAGAGGCCAATCATTTTTTACAGCAGTATCATTATCTGCTGGACGAAGAGTTTACCAATCAGTCGATTATGGATATCCTGTCAAAAAAATACGATAAGAGATTTAAGGATTTAAAGTATTTGTTTGAACTGGAATATGCGAAGGACAAAGCCGCCAAATATCTGAATGTGGAAGAGGGATATCCTCTTTTGCATCTTGATATCTACGCGAATGAGTTTGAAAGCGGAGAAGCTGCCTGCCGATGTGACCAGTTACTGATCGGAGACAAATTTCAGTTTACAATATAAGTTTTCGCAGCGAAAAAAGAGAGGATGCGGAAGACGGGGAGAGCGGAGCAGCTACGGGATCTTCAGCTCATCCACCTGAAAACCTGAGAATCCAAACAGTCCTGTGAGACTTTCCATGTCTGTTTTGCCCAGAACATAGGAGCCGGAGGCATTTACGGCATGGTCTTCGCCGACGGTGAAGGTGACAAGTACCGGCTGGGCTTCCTCATAGAGATAAAGGTATGCGGTATTTTCCTTGGCTTCCCGGCACACGAAGGATTTGCTGCACATATAGATGGAAGAGGCGGCGATGGCCTCCACGCCTGCGGCTGAGTTTAAGATCGAGGCGCAGGAACTAAAAAGCCGGGATTGGGTATAGTCTCTTAATTCCGGCGACATATCTTCGAGAGGCGTAGGAGCGTCAGAAGAGCGCATCAACAATTGCATAAGGCCGTCCAGATTGGCCGTGATCCGGTAAACGGTCTTTGGCTTTTGATAGAGCCCGGATCGGGCGGCCTCAGCGATTTCCGCCACTTGTTCTTTGACCTCCGGAACCGTAGAAAACAGTTCAAAATAAGAGTCACTCTGTGTCATTTCTCCCATTAAGGAGATGAGCTCTAAGCCCTGGACATAGAGGGACTTTTCTTTTTTTGCGCCGCAGGCAGTAAGTAAAAGGCAAAACACCAGACAGAGAAGCAGTAGTTCTCTCATATGCTTTTTGGCATCATATTCATAAATACTCATTTTTTTCACCTCCGCCTGATTTTTCTCAGTATAACACGAACCTTCCACTTTGGGAAGCCATTTCGTCAGGAAATCCCCTTATTCTTCTGCCGGCTGGGAGGGGAAACGGATGATCCTTTTTTTCTGTTTTGACGGATGAAGATCTGGCCCTGCTCCAGATAAAATTCCTGCTGTTCCCTTGTCAGGGAACGGAAGATATGGAGCAGCAGCGCTTCCTCGCGGCTTGTGTCGGACACCTGCCGACGGCCGAGTAAAAAATCAGTAGTCACCTGAAAATAGTCGGCGATCCGGATCAGAGTTCCATAGTCAGGCTCACGGCTTCCCTGGATATAGTTGCCGAGGGCGGAAGGGGACAGGGACAAGTTTTCCGCCAACTGTTTTTGAGTCATATCGTGCAGGTTTAATAATTCTCTTATCATTTCACCAAGTTTCATAATCATTCGTTTCCTTCTTTGGTATTCTCGGTTTTTTCTTCTTCCTCACAGTTGGGATGCTTAATGAGCTTTTCTTATAATTTTAAATGTGGCGGCAGCAGAATCGGCTGAAATACACAAAACGAGTTGATATAACACATAATGTGTTATATAATGAAGAAACAAATATCGAAGACCCTGCATGAGGGACGGAAAAGCCAGGAAGCATTGCTGTGATCGGAATCGGGACAAAGGTCGGTTTTTTGACTGTGGAGGAGGCAACTGAACAGAGAAAGGCTGGATACACGGTGTGGCGGTGCCGTTGCAGCTGCGGAGGAGAAATCCTGCTAGATACGCGCTGTCTGCAGAGAGGAACTGTAAAGGACTGCGGGTGTCGAAGTGCCGTGCGGCCTGGGCAGCGTGACATTTCAGGAATGCGCTTCGGGAAGCTCACAGCGATTCGCCCCACAGAGGAACGCGGCAGTGGGAGAGATGTCATATGGCTCTGCAAATGTGACTGTGGCAAGGAGGCGAAGGTGGCGCTGGGGCAGTTGATTTCAGGAAGAAGAAAAAGCTGCGGGTGCCTTGGCCATCCGGACCGAAAGGATTGGATCGGAAAACAGTTTGGGCGGCTGACGGTGATTGAATATGCCGGAAAGCGCGGAGGGATGCACCGGTGGAAGTGTCTGTGTGCATGCGGCAGGGAGACGGTGGTGGGGCAGACCCTCCTTCAAACTGGAAAGACGAAGAGCTGCGGCTGTCTGCAGGCAGAGGTTCACAGAGAAAATCTGGAGCTTGTGGACGGAACCTCCGTGAAGATTCTGAGGTCGATCAAAGAGGGGCATTTATTCAAAAGCAATATCAGCGGCCATAACGGTGTTTACTTCGATAAGAAACGCAGCCTTTGGGTGGCACAGATTACATTCAAGGGAAAGACGAAATACCTTGGGGCGTTTGCAAAGCTGGAGGACGCGGTGAAGGCGAGAGAGAGGGGAGAGGAAATCTATGATCAGTTTTTAGAGCAGCTTGACGGGACAGAGGAGGAAGCTGTCCCTGGTGAGAGAAATCATAAGAAAAATGATGAGAGAGAATAAAGCTTTGGAATAAGCCGGGGGGCAGAAAATAGGTAAGATGGAAAAGGATAAGGATGTCCTGAAGGTCCGTATGCTGGGAGAGTTTTCCATGACTTATGGGGAAAAACCCTTGCAGATCAAGCGGAAGACTACTTCTAAGGTGTTTCAGCTTCTTCAGATACTATTGTACTCCGGAGAAAATGGCATATCGCGGAGCAGACTTCTAAAATATCTGTTTGGATGTGATGCGGAAGGTGATTTGTCCGCGAACCTGCGAGTGACCGTGTATCATCTGAGAAGGCTGTTAAGAGAGCTGGAATTGCCGGCAGAGGAGTACATACGGACAATCGGAGGCAGATATTTTTTTGTCAGCTCGTTTCCTGTAAAGGTGGATGTACTGGACTTTGAGAGACTTGTTAAAGAGTCGGAGGGAAAGCCCAGGGAGGAGCAATTGAGAATACTGAAAGAGGCCAGCCGTTTCCGAGATGTGTTTCTCCCGGCCCTGTCCGGTGAGGAGTGGGTGGCGGTGGCTGAGGCACACCATCAGCGGAAATATTTTGAGTGTATGGAAAAACTCTGTGTTCTGATGAAAGAACAGGGGGATTATAAGGAATTGCTGGAACTATGTGCGAGGGCAGCCGCAGTTTACCCATTTGACGAGTGGCAGCTCTGGCAGATGGATTGTTTGATTGCATTAAACCGGCTGGGGGAGGCCATGGAGCTGTATGAGAAGACGACAGCCATGTATTTTGAAGAACTGGCAGTGAGGCCGTCAGAGCGCATGCTGGCATATTTTCATGAGTTGAGCAGAAGAATGCACCCGGATATCAGCGGTTTTGACGAGATTCGGGAACTTTTGCGGGAAAAAAGAAGCGTGGATGGAGCGTATGATTGCTCTTTGCCGAGTTTCTTGGATACTTATCGGATTCTGTCTCGAAATATGGCGCGTTCCGGACAGACGATTTATTTGATGCTGTGTACGCTCGTAGATGGGCGAAAGAAAAAGCAAAAGAAAGAACCCTTCAGGCAGGCGGCGGATCATCTGGCGGAGACGATACAGGAGGCGCTTCGCCAGGGAGATATTTATACCAGATACAACAAAAGCCAGTTTTTGATACTGCTTTCGGGAATCCGCCAGGAAGAGCTGATGATTGTTATGGACCGCTTGGATTCTCACTTCCGGAAAAAGGAAAAGGCAGGTCAATTTTGGACGTCCTATCGGGTGTCATCCATTGCGGAATTATAGAAAACGTAAAAAAATTTTTAAAGAAAAGCGTTTTTTTGCGTTTTTTTAATGCTTTCGTTAACGGCGGTAACAGTAGAATAAAGGTTAAGTAAGGAGTAGGAGTATGGGAAAAGAGTATGCCAGTCTGGCCCAGGCCAGCATGGTAAGGCTCTGTTTTGATAGATTGGAACATTCCGGATGGAGTGGAAGGCTTTATACAAGGTATAAAACAGCGCCCGCCAGCTTTTACAGCGAAGGACAGTTGTTGGCTCTTTTAGAGCAGTTTTATGATCATTTGGATTATCCGCAGGCGTCTATAAGGACTCATAGTTTTCACGAATCGAAGAGTGGAAGTGAAAAGACAGCAGAGCCATATAGGAGGCGGCAGAGAGGAGAGCGGGTGGAAGTGGAAAATATCGAGGAAATGGAAAAAAGACATGGCGAGAAGGCAACCTTTATTGTCCGTATACAGTATAGACAGAATGCGACCTGGCAGGGAGAGGTAACGTGGGCAGAAAAGGATAAAACACAGAGTTTTCGAAGTGCGTTGGAACTGTTAAAGTTGATCGATAGTACAACAAAAGAGACCAGGGAGATGGAATGGGAAAGCTAACAAAACAGGCAGGGAAAAAGACACTGCAAAAGGAGAAGCTTTCCATCCCGCCGATTGAGATGCTGGAAAAGGAGCTGAAACGGGAGCAGAATAAATTGGCCCAGCGAAAGGGCCTGGCGAAGACGGTTGGGATTTTGCTGGTGGTGGCCGCTGTGGTGGTCTTGGTCCTGACATTTCTGTTTCCGGTGGTGCAGGTTTACGGAGACAGCATGCAGACAACGCTCTATGAGGGTGATGTGATTATTGCTCTGAAGACCTCCAACATCAACAGAGGGGACGTGATCGCTTTCTGGTATAAAAATAAGATTCTGGTGAAGCGGGTGGTTGCAATGCCGGGGGAACAGCTCGATATTGACAGAGAGGGAAATGTCTATATTGACGGTGAATTGCTGGAGGAACCCTATGTGCAGCAAAAAGCTTTTGGAGAATGCAATATTACCCTGCCCTATCAAGTCCCGGAAGGAAGATTCTTTGTGGTAGGGGACAACAGAGGTGTTTCTGTGGACAGTCGAAGCAGTCTGGTCGGCTGTGTGGCTATGGAACAGATCATAGGAAAGATGGTTTTCCGTGTTTGGCCTTTTGAAAAAATAGGCACTTTTTGATATACGCAATTAATTGTTCCGCAATTTCAAAGCCGGGGGGCTTTGTGCGTTTTTATAAATCTAAAAAGTATGAAAAAGGAGGTATCCCAATGGAATCTTCATTCCTGGAGAAAATGAAGGAAATGTTGGAGAAACTTGGCAAACGGAAACGTCTGTGCAAAGCAGTGGCCGCGGTGCTGGTGATTGCGCTGATTGTAACGCTGGTGCGGCCGACTCTCAAATTGACCGGTGTGGCTGATACGGACGGATCCTTTGAGGAGGAGACGCTGGTGGCAGCAGACGTTCCTGCAGAACAGAGCGGAGACGCGGAAGTGCCGGAGAATAGTGAGGAACAATCTCCTGCGACGGAGGCGGCTTCTGCCGCGGAGAGCATTCCTGCCGCGGAGAGCGAAGCAGTTTCAGAAACGACTTCCGGTGAGGAGAGTACTCTGGAAGTGGGAGACGAGACAGAAGCGGAGGCTGCTTCTTCTGCCGCGGAGACGGGAACAGATGCGGAGTCCGCAGAAGAAAGTGTGGACGAAACCCAGCCCGCGGAAGAAAAGGCTACGGAATATCAGGTCACTCTGGCAGACGGGCTCGTGGTGACGATGACCGGACCGGCGAGTGCGTTCCCGGACGGAACACTGACGCTTCAGGTGTCAGAGCTTACCCCGGAGCATCCGGATTATGCGGCCGCTTCCGGACTGCTTTCCGGTGAGACGGCGGGCGCGCCTGTTGTGCAGCAGAGGATTTTTGATATCTGCCTGCTCGACGAAAACGGCAACGAGGTGCAGCCGGCGGATACGGTGAAGGTCACCTTCGGCCAGATCCTGGACGGCAGCGTACAGGGCGCAGAGATTTATCATCTGGATACTATGGCCGGCAGTACAGAAAAAGTCAATGTATCTGTGGACGGCGACAATGTGAGCATGGATGCGGAGCATTTTTCCTACTATGGCGTCAGCGTCACAGCGGAGACCGTGGTCACCGTAGGAGACGGCGGCGATTACGACAGCATGCAGAAGGCAGTCGACTTTGCCAAACAGACGTCGGCAGCGACAGGGCAGCCGGTGACTATTGATCTGCAGAAGGATATCGCGGAAAGCGTAACATTACAGACCAAGAGTGAGAAGACAGCTCCCGTTGTCAAAGTCCGCATGAACGGTCATACGTGGACGGGAAACGGGGGCACGGCTCTTACAGTTACCGGCGCATGGAATGACAGTCCTTCGACAGTGCTTGAACTGGAGGGCGGCACCATGCAGGCGGCTCCCGGATACCGGGCCCTTGAACTTACTAAGGTGGATCATTCTCTGGTTGCCCGTAATATGACCCTGCGTGGAAATGGTGCGGGAATCGAGAAGGAAGATACCATAAGCATCCAGGGATATTATCAAGGAGTCGTTGGAGGCATCGTGGCTTTTTGTGGAAATACACTGTCCATGGAAAACTGCGTTTTGGAGAATGGTGTCAATACGGCGGCCGGTTCTCAGACCAGGTTATACGGCGGCGCCGTCTTTGTCGGAGCCAGGGGCGGAAGCGAGCGGGTGAAGGCAGAGTTTGTAAACTGTACCTTTCGGCAAAGCAGCAGCTTAAACGGAGGCGCGATTGCCGTAGTCAAAGGAGTCTCTTCTCCCATGCCGGTTGACCTGGCGATTAGGGGCAGTCAGTTTATTAACTGTGCGTCGGAGGGAGCCTCCGGTGGCGCCATTTATATGGAGACGAATGGTGTTGCCTCCACGGCTGCCATTGCGGACAGCCGTTTTGAAGGCAACACTGCAAAAATGAGCGGCGGCGCCGCATATTTTGATCAGGGAAACCTTGCCGTAACGAACACGGACTTTATCGCCAATACCAGTACGAAGGCGGGTGGCGCAATATATTTTAACAGCAAAGCCGGTACGATTACCGTGGACGACGGAAGGATGCAGGGAAATAAGGCCGGTGTAAACGGAGAGTCCGGCGGCGGAGCCCTTTGCGTCAGCTATGGAAAAGAATGCAGGGTACAGGGAACCGTATTTGAGGGGAATGAAGCGGAGGGAAGCGGCGGAGCTTTGTATGCAGGAGGTCTGTCTGCATCTGCTGTGATTTCAAATGTACAGTTCCTCAATAATACTTCCACGAAGAAAAATGGCGGTGCCGCGGATATCCATGAGGCTTCAGGTGCGGAGCTTGTGACGCTGGAGAACATTACCGCCACGGGAAACAGTGCCGGTGCGGCAGGCGGAGCTCTCTACATCTTTGTGATTAAAGGCAATGTGACGATGTCCGGGACGAATACCATCAAGGGCAATACGGCGGCGAAGACCGGAGGCGGAATCCATGTCGCCCATGACGATTGGGGGCAGGCCGCAAAGCTTGATCTTCAGGCAGACGTCACGGAGAATACCGCCGGCACAGACGGCGGCGGTATCTATGTCCGTGCCGTGAAAACAACCTTTGAAGCTGGTTTTGGCGGAACAGTGGCAGATAATAAGGCCGGAGGAAACGGCGGCGGCCTCTATGTGCAGTCGCGCACCATCGGGTTTGACGGCGTAACCGTGACAGGCAATGCCGCGGGGCAGAACGGGGCGACAGCTTTTGGCGGCGGCCTCTACCTGGCTACGCAGGGAACTACAGCAGGAATCTATACGTTCTCGGCGGATACGGCCGTGTATAACAACCAGGCGCCGACGGACAGCAAGAAGGTGACGACGGACGATGGGAAGAGCATCGGTGCCTCGTCGGAAATTTTTGTCAGGAACACTAGTACCGGTACGACAAGTGCAAAAAAATGTGTGGCGAGCATCGTCGCAGATCCTGCCCTGGAGGGACGCACCTATGCGGACGGGGAGACCACCTATACACTGACAAAGGCGTCGGGCTCATGGGGAAATAAGATTCCGCTTAGCTGCCATACCGGTTACTATAATACGGTTAAGGCCGCGAAGAAGATCTATCTGGATCCTTCCGGGAACAGCAGCCATGGAAAAAAGGCAGACGGTACCCAGGATGAGACGGTGATTGTCACCTCGACCTTGGAAGAGGCCTATACGGTGGCGAAGAGAGAAGCAGTAAAGGTCATCTACATCTGCGGGACGCTGACAGTCACCGGAGAGGATGCGGACCAGTACCTCAACGACAGTGAAATCACCTACAGCCGATGCGGGGAGCATCCGAAGGGATATCTCATGGAGATTTCCGGGGCGGTGACCTTTAAGAACGTGGTGATCGACGGCGGAAACCATGAGTCGAACCAGGCGCTTGTCTCCGTCGGACGAAGTGCGGCGCTGACCATAGAAGAGGGGACTGAGATCCGCAACGGCTTAAATAAAGGCGGATACGGCGGCGGCATTGTGGTCAACGGAAGCAATGCGACAGCGACCCTGAACATGAACGGCGGTTTGGTCACAGGCAACTCGGCCAGAGACGGCGGCGGGATTTACGTCCAGTACGGAACGGCAAATCTGGAGGGCGGAACCGTCAGCCACAACAACGCAACCAACACCGGCGGCGGAATCGCGGCCAGCCACAGCGCAGTGGTCAATATCGGCAAGAACGGCGGTCTGGTTATGATCACCGAGAATGTCAGTGTGTCGGAGGGCGGCGGCGTTGTCTACGCGAACACCTCCAGAGGCGAAGTTTACCGGGCATGGTTCGAGAAGAACGAATCCACGTTATATTCTACCTTTGTCAGCGGCGCGGCGATCTCGGTGCATGCAGGCGCCATTGTGAAGATGAAGAACGTCTATGCGACGGACAATTACGCGAAGCATTACGGAGATTATGGGGCGCTTTACACCTGCCCGACCGGAAGGACGGCGGCCTTTGAGGCGAACGGGGCGCTGATTATCAACAATAAGATGCATTCCAGCCTGGGGACGACACAGGCACCTGATATTTATCATGCAACTGCAAACAGGACAGATACCCAGTCTTATGTCTCAGACAGGGCACCGGGCGGAACCAACACCGAGGAGTCGAAGATCACCTTCTATCGCTCCCATAACCAGGTCGCGGATCCCACTTACTATCAGCACACGACGAGCTTTTTCAAACTGACCAGCAGTGTGATTGGCGGAGTGGAAGATTGGGCAAGGCAGACGGCAGAGCGAAACGGTGTGGTCGTCATCGGCAACATCGGCAGCGGCCCCGGGAGCGCCATCGCCAACAACGGCTCTCTGACGATCGGTACGGAGAAGATGGCGATGAAGGTCCAGAAGGTGTGGAAGGATGCGGAGGGCAATGTGACCACCGAGCATCCGGATCAGGTTCTGGTCTATCTGACCCGCGACGGACAGATCGTGGATCCCAGCATGCGCACCGACGCCTGTGTGGTGCTGAATGCGGCCAATGGCTGGAGCTATATCTGGAGGAACCTGGATCCCAGCGCGGAGTGGTCTCTGGTGGAGGCCAACGTGCCCGGCTACACGGCTGAAGTCGGCGCCCTGGTGGAAGGTGCGGCTCCGGAATACCTGGCACTGGATCCCAACGATCCTGAGAGTAAATTCTACATAAGAACTCTGACCAACACAGAGGACAGCACTAAAAAGACAGGAAATCTCACGGTTGGAAAGACGGTATATGCGGAGGATCCCACAGGAACCTACAGCTTCCAGGTGGAAGTGGCGAATGCAGGGGACGGACGTTACTCCTACTATACCAGCGACAACGAAGAGCTGAAGCCCATCTACAGCTACAATGAGGCCGGAAATCTGGTGCTCGGCTTTACGCTTGCAAACGGAAAGACCCTGACCATCGTCGGCTTGCCGGAAGGCGCAGCTTACACGGTGACAGAGACGACCGGGGATTATCTGGTCTATGTCAATGGGGAGCTTGCGGCAGACGGAAAGGCGCAGGGAGTCATTACAGTTCCTGCAGATGAGACCGATCAGGCGGATGCATCCGTGACGCTGGCATACACCAATGTGCAGAAGACCAGCCTGACGGTGGAAAAGAGCTGGCAGGATGGGGAGGACGCTCAGAGCTGGAGGCCGGGTGACATTACCCTGCAGCTTCTGCAAAAGACAGAGGATGCAGAGAACAAACAGATTGACACGGTGAAGCTAAACAAGGAAAATGGCTGGAAGCACACCTTTGAGAATCTTCCGAGGTACGATCTTGATGGCGCAGAATATCAGTACAGCGTCAGCGAGGTTAAGGTGACGGCTATGAGACTGTCATCGAGGCTCGTTCGGCAGACGGAAGTTTTGTCTATCAGATCACCAATGTCTTAAATACGCAGGTTCGCGTTGAAAAGATTTGGAATGACATGGACGATGCCCTCGGCAGGCGTCCGGAGAGCATTTCCGTGACCTTAAAGCAGACGGACCATGAGGGCAACGTCACAGATCTGGAATCGGTGGAATTGAACGAGGAAGGAAACTGGGCGCATACCTTTGAACAGAAGCTTCCGATGTACGATGAGGACGGAAATGCCTACATCTACAGTGTTGTGGAGGATGAGATCATTCCCGGAGGTTACGGAGTTTCCTATGGGGAGGCAGAAGTGACCAGGCCGGAAGTGGGAGCAGAGGCGGCAGATACGGCCCTCACAATCACCAACACCCTGCTGTCCGGTGAAGCACAGATTGTCAAGACTCTGGACCGGTACAATGCAACCCTCGGTGAGGCGACCTTTGTATACCAGGTGACGGCCAGAAGCGGGGAGGGCGAACTGCTCTACAGCAATGTGCTTTCCGCCGCGTTTACCGAGTCGGGAACGCAGACTATTTATATAGGAAGGTTCCCCGTGGGGACAGAGATCACCGTGGAGGAGGTCTATGACGGCAGCAGCTATGAATTGACCGGTGGGCAGAGACGGCAGACCTTCACAATTACAGCCGACGAGGAAACCCAGACCGTGGGTATGGTGTCTGCGGAGTATGTCAATGACTACAACGACAGATGGAATCCGGGCACCGGAGCAGTCAACCGCTTTGACCAGGCGGGAGACGGAAGCGGCTGGACGGGAAGACGGCTGGAGAGCCAGACAGAGTAAGGAGGAGCAGGTGAATGAAAAAGAAGAGATCATACGGTAGCAGGACCATATTGCTGGCGGCGCTTGCTCTCATCATGGCGGCAGGGCTCCAGGTGACGTCTTCGCTGGCATATTTTACCACCTATGTCACTGCCAGAGGGGGCCATCCGGTGACTCTCGGATGGCAGACCGACCTGACAGAAGAGATTGAGGATTTGACGAAACACATTCAGATCCAGAATACGGGCGAGGCAGATTGCTATGTCCGTGTTCGGGTCTTTGCCGGGGAAGGGTTCGCACTTAACTTTGCGAACCCGGGCGGCAGATGGACCGAGGGAGAGGATGGATATTGGTATTATCCGGATGTGATTTTGGCGCCCGGAGAGGTGAGTGACGAGCTGTCGGTCACGATCCAGGTCCCGGAGGGAATGGAAGCCGTGGCAGATAACTTTAACGTGATCGTTGTTCAGGAGTGTACGCCGGTGCTCTATGATGCGGAGGGAAACCCTTACGCAGATTGGAATGCAAAGGTGGAGCCAAACGGTGGAACGGATGAAACCGGAGAGGAGGCCAGATCGTGAACGAGCAGAAAAAGAAAGGCTTTCGATTTGAGAAGCTGAGAGGAAGCCGTGCGACAATCGCTCTCTTTGTGGCGGCGGCCGTTCTGCTTCTTGGAAGTGTCATGGGCAGTACACGGGCAGCCCTGACCTACTACAGTGAGAACTATTCGGCAGAGATTCAGATGTATGACATCGGCGTCACGCTGATGGAGAATGGCACAGCCGTCAGCACGAGAGATTACAGCGGCAGTGATGACCAGTGGGAAGAAGGCGGAGAAATGCAGCTTCTCGCTCATATGCTGGATTCCACAGATCAGAAGCTTTTGGTGGGGAAACGCTACCCGGAAGAGCTGCGCGTGCAAAACAGTGGAAATATTGATGAATATGTCCGGGTGATCGTCTATCGCTACTGGGTGGATGAGAGCGGAAAAAAGACGGACGTCTCTCCGGAATTGATTCAGCTTGACCTGACGGAGAATGGCTGGATTTTGGATGAAAAAGCCTCCACTCCGGAGCGCATGGTTTTGTACTATAATCAAATTCTCCCCGAGGGGCAGACGTCGGAAGCCTTTGCGGACGGTCTGACCATTGACACGGCGATTACAAAGAATGTGACACAGACGACCGTCACGGAGGGAAATAAAACGACGATCACCACCAGCTTTAATTATAAGGGATTGGAATTCCGGCTGGAAACGGAAGTGGATGCGGTACAGACCCACAATGCAGAGGACGCGATCAAGAGTGCCTGGGGCGTGGACGCAGCAGTCGGCGAGGACGGCAGCCTGAGCCTGAGATGATAGGGAGGAGCAGAATATGAGAAAGAGAAGAATTTTGAGCCTTGTCATGACGGCGGTGCTTGCGGCGGGAATGGGGATCATCTCCCACGCGGAAGGCTATACCGGGGATAGCGGCTGGAAGGTGGAGTTCACCGGGAAGAAGATGGAGAGCAATTTTACATCCGCGGACATCTCGGACGCAGTTTACGCCCTCCAGCCCGGCGACAGTATCGACGTCCACATTGCCCTGACAAACGCGGCGGATCTGAATACGGACTGGTATATGACCAATGAGATTTTGGCCAGCCTGGAGGACAGCCAGAGTGTAGCCAGCGGGGGCGCATACTCCTATATCCTGACTTACACCGATGAGACGGGCGGGGTAACCACCCTCTACAGCAGCGAGACGGTAGGCGGAGACAACGGAGGGACTCCCGCGGGGCAGGGCCTTCACGAGGTATCTGACAGCCTGGAGGAATATTTCTATCTGGACAGCTTAAAGCCGGGTCAGAAGGGCGACATCTCGCTGCAGGTGGCTTTGGACGGCGAGACGCAGGGAAACGGATATCAGAATACCTTGGCGAAGCTTCAGATGAACTTTGCGGTGGAGGAAAACGAGAGAGGGGAAACACCTACTCAGCCGACAACTCCCAGTGAAACACCGGGAACTTCCACACCGAAGAACCCGACGCCGGGAGGCGGCACCCACAAAACCGGAACCACCTTTACCGGTGATCCGAACAATCTGTTTCTGTGGTCGGCGCTTATGCTGTTTGCCGGACTGCTTTTGGCAGGCTGTGGAGTATTCCGGCTGAAAAAGAGTGAGAGGAGGGCGTAGTGATGAGGAGATTTCACAAACTTTTGATCGGGCTGCTGTCCTTCGGCATGATTGCCTGGCCGGGAACGATAAACAGCCGGGCGGCCGCAGAGAGCGGGGACTATACGTATACAGTCACCTTCTATACGGGAAACCATGGAAGCTTCACCGGCAGGAATCACATATCGGTGGACAACAGCAAGACGGCTTCTGAATATCAGGTGGCCGGAGGCGGGGCGGAAATCACCGTCAGCGGTTTAAAGAGGAATGATGTGGTGAGCTTTGATGCGGCCATGGAGGGCGCCGTAGAGCTGGGAGATGGAAAATACTATGTAAAGGGAATCCGTCAGAGCGGACGGGACAACAACACCGTGGCTACCTCCGCATTTCGCGTGGAGGGCGACAGGGATTACGTGGTGGCATATGGCATTCGGGGCGATATGACTTCCTATGTGGTGGAATATCAGGATGCGGAAGGAAATACGCTGGCGCCCAGCCGAACCTATTACGGCAATATCGGCGATAAGCCGGTGGTGGCGTTCCTCTATATCGAGGGATACGAGCCTCAGGCATACAATCAAACCAAGACCTTGGACGCCAATGCGGCGGAGAATGTGTTTACGTTTGTCTACTCACAGACGGAGCAGCCGGTGGAACCTACCACCGGAGGCGATGAGACTCCGGAGACGACAGCGCCGGAGACGACAGCCCCTGCGGGGACTGATGCGCCCGGTACGCCGGAGGCTCCCGGCGGGGAGGCGGAGGCACCTGGAGGAGAAGCCGAAGCACCTGGAGGAGAAGCCGTGGTCCCTGAAGGCGAGACGGAATCCGAAGAAGAGACGGCAAATTTAGGTGATGAGGAGGTTCCTCTTGCCGGGCCGGAGGAGGTCAAAGATTTGGATGATGAGGAAGTGCCCCTGGCGGCAAGCAATGAGTTAAAGGATGCAGACCAGGGAGGAAAGCTTTTCTACGGGGCGGCTGCAGTGGCGGTGGCCGGAGTGGCGGTCATACTGTTCCTGCTCATCTGGCTCAGAAAACGCACAAAAAAGGAAAAAGCAGAATAGATTTGTCGGAAAATAGAAGTTGATCAGATGGGGGGCGTCTTTTTATGGGCGTCCCCTTTCCATTCGGCCAAAAACAGCATTGATTTTTCTATCAAGCTGATTTAAAATATTCATAATTGAAAAGCGAAAAGAGGACATTGCAATGTATCAGATAGATTTTAAGAGACCTATGACGGTGCATTTTATTGGGATCGGCGGGATTAGCATGAGCGGTCTGGCGGAGGTGCTTTTATCGAGGGGCTTTACGGTCAGCGGTTCCGATTCGGCCGTATCCTCGTTGACGGACCATTTGAAGGAAGCGGGAGTGCGGATTTACGAGGGACAGCGGGCTTCCAATCTTGCAGATGACGTGGACGTGGTGGTTTACACAGCGGCTGTCCACAGTGATAATCCGGAGCTTGCGGCGGCAAAGGAGCGGGGGATTCCCCTTTTGACCCGCGCGGAGCTTCTGGGACAGATCATGAGGAATTATTCGGATGCGGTGGCTATCGCCGGAACCCACGGGAAGACCACGACCACATCCATGGTGACGGAGATTCTTTTGGCGGCCGAAAAGGATCCGACCATCTCCGTGGGCGGGATTCTTCACAGCATTGGCGGAAATATTCGAATCGGCCACTCCGGCTGTTTTGTGACGGAAGCCTGTGAATATACCAACAGTTACCATTCGTTCTTTCCGACCATCGCGGTTATCTTAAATATTCGGATGGATCATCTGGATTTTTTCAAAGATCTGGAGGATATCCGGGAATCATTCCACACCTTTGCAAAGCTCTTGCCGGAGGATGGACGTTTGATTATCAGTGCGGATATTCCGGATTACAGGGAGCTGATGGGTGATATTGCCTGCCGGATGATTACATTTTCCCTGGAAGGGAAGGAAGCGGATTACCGGGCAGATCAGGTTTGGTATGATGAAGATGGGCACGCTTCTTTTGATGTGGTACGGCGCGGAGAGCAAGTTGGACACGTGAGGCTGGGAGTTCCGGGTGAGCATAATGTGGCGAATGCCCTGGCCGCGGCGGCCGTGGCGGAGGCATTGGGCGTGGACAGGGAGGCCATCATAAGAGGACTTGACGGCTATCGGGGAACAGAGCGGCGCTTCGAGCTGAAAGGGGAGCTTGGAGGCGTCACCATCGTGGATGATTATGCCCACCATCCCGACGAGATCCGCGCTACGTTAAACACAGCCAGGCGGCTCCACAAGAAGAAGCTTTGGTGCGTGTTCCAGCCCCATACCTATACCAGGACTAAAGCGCTCATGGAAGAGTTCGCGGAGGCACTTTCGCTGGCGGACGAGGTGGTTTTGGCGAAGATCTATCCGGCCAGGGAGACAGATACGCTGGGGATCAGCTCGGCCGATTTGGCCGGGAAGCTCATGGGACTTGGAAAAAAAGTTCATTATTTTGAATCCTTTGATGAGATTGAAAATTTCTTGCTGACAGCGCTTGTCCCCGGTGAATTGTTGATAACGATGGGGGCGGGAGATGTTGTAAAGATTGGAGAAAAGCTGTTGGGACAATAGTTATCCACAAAATCCACGGTTTTATCCACAGGTTTTTGTGGATAACTCTGTGGATTTTTTGGCGAGAAGCCTTCACTGTCCCCAGTCTCTTTTTTGTTGGCAGGATTCTCATCGCTTCCGGGAAAACAGGTTCTCATTTCCCTGTTTCTGTGCTATAATGGGCGGGAAGATGAGAGAGGTGAGGGTATGGCAGGGTTATCAGTGAGAGATCGGCGCGGGGAAGGCGTCACGCTGGTATCAAACCGATTTATTGATCGGTTTCTTCCGGAGGCCAATGGAGAATTTGTAAAGGTATATGTATTTCTGCTCCGGCTGGTTTCCGAGGGCAGGGAGATCTCTGTTTCTTATTTGGCAGATCGGTTGAATCATACAGAAAAGGATGTACTTCGAGCTTTAAAATACTGGGAAAAGATGAAACTTTTGAGGCTGGAATATGGAACCAGACAGGAGCTTTTGGGACTGGAGCTTCTTTCGGAGGCCGCCTCGGAAATCGTATCCTATGGGACGGCTGTCCCGGAGGCGGAGGAGGCAGCTTGTGCGGTTCCTATCCCGAGGGAATCTGAAGATGCCCCGGACCTTGAGGCGGCAGACGTCCCGGAAGAGGAAGAGCCTCAGGAGGCGCAGGTGGATTTGCAGGCATTGGAGGAGGATGAAGAATTTAGTCAGCTTTTGGACGTGATCGGCTGTTACGTGGGCAAGATCTTAACGGCCAGGGAATGCGAGGTGCTGGCGAATCTCTATGGAGGCGTGGGCATGTCGTCCGAGCTTTTGGAATATCTGGTGGAATACTGTGTATCCGGCGGACACAAGAGCCTGCGTTATATCGAGACAGTGGCCTTAAACTGGCACGAGCGGGGGATTGAGACCGTGGAACAGGCCAGGGCAGAGACCACAAATGGCGGAAAGAATACCTATGCGGTCTTAAAGGCATTTGGCCTGGGGGGACGCAATCCGGCTCCTGGCGAGCGGTCCATGATCGACCGGTGGTTCCGGGATTACAGCTTTCCGGTGGAACTGGTGCTGGAGGCCTGTGACAGGACCATGCGGACCATACATCAGCCCAGCTTTGAATATACGGACAAGATCTTGAAGGAGTGGAAGGAGAAGGGAATCCGGGAAGTCGGGGATATTGCCAGACTGGACGGAAAATCAGAGGGGAAGAAGTCCGCAAAAAGAGAAGAAAAAGGATCAGACGGGACGCAGAACTTTCCTCAGCGGGATTACGATTGTGATGAGCTGGTGAGGGAGATTAATGGTTTTTAGGAAGAAAGAATACGGAGGCGAGGGTGTTAAACAATTCGCAGTATGATGCGTTGATGCGGGAGTACCAGAAACGGCAGATCGAAAACAGGCACAGGCAGGAGGCGAGAATCCGGGAGGTCTACGAGAAAATCCCGGAGATCGAGCGGCTGGAAGGAGAGCTGGGAGGGATTTCCCTTGCCCATGCAAGGGAGCTTCTGAACGGGGAAAAGGAAGCGCTCGCGAAACTTAAGACAAGGATCAGCGCGCTTAAGGAGAGAAGAAAGGTGTTGCTTGCAGAGGGCGGCTTTGCGTCTGATTATATGGAGCAGACCTATCTCTGCCCGGAATGCCGGGATACAGGGTATGTGGATGGAAAAAAGTGCCGATGTCTGAGACAGGCAGAGATTGGCGTGCTCTACGGACAGTCGAATCTGGAGCATGTGCTGGCCCGGGAAAATTTTGACATGGCCACCTGTGAATATTATGATAAAAACCTGATCGTCAATCAAAAGACCGGGATCAGCCAGTATGATTATATGGAACAGGTGATTCAGGAGTGCCGAACTTATGCGGAGAGTTTTCGGGAGAAAGGGGGAAACATCCTGTTCAGCGGAAAAGCCGGTACAGGAAAGACCTTTCTCACCAACTGCATTGCGAAGGAGCTTTTGGATCGTTCGGAGGCGGTGATTTATCTGACGGCGCCGGATCTGTTTCAGATTCTCTCGGACAGGCGTTTTGAACGGGGAGGCCCGGACAGGGAAGAGCGCTACCAGGGGATTTTGGATTGCAGTCTTCTGATTATCGACGATTTGGGGACAGAGCTTCACAGCAGCCTGATCAATTCCGATCTGTTTTATTGCCTGAATGATCGGGGATTGAAGGGCCTTGCCACGATCATTTCCACCAATCTGTCCATGAACGGAATCAGAGATCACTATTCGGAGCGAATCTCATCCAGGATTTTTGAAAGCTACCGGATCATTCCCCTGTTCGGGGAGGATATCCGGATCAAAAAGAAAATAAAGGAAAGCAGGAGCTGACAGTTACAGATTATCACCATGAGAGGAGCGAAAGAATGCGGGAAGAGCATGAGCTTAACACGATACCGGTTGGGCCATTGGGGATTATTCCCCTCGATGGATGTCAGGATCTTGGGAGAAAGGTGGACGCCTACCTGGTAGAATGGCGGAAGGAACGTCAGAACGAGCACAAGACATCGGTGGTTTTTTCTGAATATGAAAAGGACAGCTACATTATTGAGAGCCATGTTCCGAGGTTTGGAACCGGGGAGGCCAAAGGTGTCATTGACAAGTCAGTCCGGGGGGATGACCTGTTTATCATGGTGGACGTCTGCAATCACAGCCTGACCTATTCCCTCTGCGGGCGGGTGAATCACATGTCGCCCGACGATCATTTTCAGAATTTAAAGAGGATCATTGCGGCTGTGGGGGGGAAGGCGAGACGGATCACGGTGATCATGCCGTTCCTGTATGAGAGCAGACAGCACAAGCGAAACGGCAGGGAGTCGCTGGATTGTGCGCTGGCTCTTCAGGAGCTGACACACATGGGGGTGGATCATATCATCACCTTTGATGCCCATGACCAGCGGGTACAGAACGCCATTCCGTTAAAGGGCTTTGAGACTGTGCAGCCGATCTATCAGTTTATCAAACATCTCCTGCTCCATGAGCGGAACTTGTCCGTTGACAGCGATCACATGATGGTGATCAGCCCGGACGAGGGGGGGATGGCCAGAGCCATTTATTTCGCCAACGTGCTGGGGCTGGATGTGGGGATGTTCTACAAGCGGAGAGATTACGCGCGGATTGTGGACGGGAAAAATCCGATCGTGGCTCATGAATTTCTGGGCGCCTCCGTGGAGGGAAAAGATGTCATTATCATTGACGATATGATCTCCTCCGGGGACAGCATGTTGGATGTGGCGAAGGAGCTAAAACGGAGAAAGGCAGGAAAAGTGTTCATCTGCGCCAGCTTCGGGCTGTTTACCGGCGGCCTTGAGAAATTTGACGAGTATTATGAGGCCGGGCTGATCGACCGGATGCTGACCACCAACCTGATCTATCAGCCTCCGGAGCTTTTGGCGAGGCCCTACTATATTAATGTGGATATGAGTAAATATATTGCCCTTCTGGTGGATTATATGAATCACGATGTTTCCTTGAATCAGTTATTGAATCCCACCGGGAGGATCAACCGATTTCTGGAAAAATACAGGAGAGGAGAGCTGTGATGGCTCTCCTCCTTTTCCTTGTACGGAAGCTTGATTGTTCTATTCCACTTCCAGCGGCACAAATTGGAAGGTGGTGCAGTCCACCAGTCCTCTGTTGGTGAGGCGGAGCTCCGGCAGGCAGGCCAGGGGAATCAGGGCCATGGTCATGAAAGGGGAAGGCATGGAACAGCCGATCTGTTTCCAGGATTCCTCCAGACCCTCCACCAGCCGGCTCATCTCCTCCGCCGGTTTGTCGTTCATGAGACCGGCGATGGGGAGAGGGACGGTGCCGAGGACCTTTCCGTTCTGAACAGCGGTCATACCGCCTCCGCAGGTGATCAAGGTGTTGGCGGCCAGGGCCATATCCTCGTCGTTGGTGCCGATGACCAGCAGGTTGTGGGCATCGTGGGCGACGGTGGAAGCCATGGCGCCGCAGGTGATGCCGAAGCCTTTGACGAATCCGAAGCCCTTGGTCCCGGTCTCGTGGTGGCGTTCAAAGACGACGGTCTTTAAGACATCCTGGGCGGGGTCGGATTCCAGTTTTCCCTCTTTTGCCGTGAGGGTCACATGCCGCTCGAAAGAGCCGACCTTGGCAGGGATGACCTCGATGGCACGCACCGTCACCTGATCCTTTTCGGCGGGAATGGCGAAGGTCGCCGCGGTGATGGTCTCGCCCACGTGCATGGAGTGTGTCGCCCATTCCGGATAGGTGTAGGGGGCAGGCTCCTTTACCATGGCGCCGTCCACGGCGGTCAGTTCCCCGTCGATCCAGACCTTCTTGACCGTGAGGCTTTCCAGGTTATCCAGGAGAACCATGTCCGCGCATTTGCCGGGGGCGATGCTCCCGAGCTCATGATCCATCTGGAAACACTGGGCACAGTTTATGGTGACCATCTGGATGGCGGTGATGGGGTCGACGCCTTCCTCCACGGCACGGCGGACCAAATGGTCCAGATGCCCCAAGGCAGACAGAGTATGCGGATGGGTGTCGTCGGAGATCAGGATGGCAAAACGGGAGTCCACCTGGTGATTGGTGATGCTTTTCACCGCTTCTTTCAGGTCATGCCAGGCGGAGCCTTCCCGGAACATGGCGTACATGCCGAGGCGCATCTTCGCGAGAGCGTCCTCCTCCCTGGTGGACTCGTGGCAGCAGCGGACGCCGGAGGCAATGTAGGCGTTCAAGCCTTTTCCGGTTTCCGGCAGAGAGTAGTGGCCGGTCACCGTCTTTCCTGCCTGCAAGGTGGCGCCGGTAATGCCGTGGGCATGGTCGGAGGAGCCGAGGATACCGGGGAAGTTCATCATTTCCCCGAGGCCGACGCATTCCTTCCAGCTCATAGTCTCTGCCACCTCGTCGGGACCGATGAAGGAACCGGTGTCCTCAAAGCCGGGGACAGCCGGGACACAGGAGGGGGTGGTCATCATGGCCTTTAAAGGCGTCCTGGAAGCGTCCTCCAGCATACATTTGACACCGGGGAGCCCCAGAACATTGCAGATCTCGTGGGGATCCATGTAGATTCCCGTGGTGCCGTGGGGGATGACCGCGCGGGCGTATTCGCCGGCGCTCATCATGGAGGATTCCACATGGATGTGCCCGTCCATAAAGCCCGGTGCCAGATATTGGCCCTTCGCGTCAATGACTGCGGTATCCGGCCCGATGCAGTGGGAGGCATCCCCCACCAGCGCAATGCGGCCACAGGAGATGGCGACAGAGATATCCTCCTGAATTTCATGGGTACAGACATTGACAAGCCTGGCTCCGGTGATGACCGTGTCGGCAGGTGTGGCTCCCCCGGCTACAGCGGCCAGTGTTCGGCTGACCTCCCAGAGCGGCTGTTTGCAGAATGTATTGATCATAAGGCGCCTCCTATAAAATGATTTTACAGACAGTATAGCAGAAATGCAAAGAATTGTAAATTTTATTTGAGCTTCCGCATTTTTGTTGTTTCGGAAAATACGGAGGAAAATCGGCTTTCATACGGTTCTGGCTTAGAAAAAACCGCTTTTCTTCCTGGATTGTCCGGTAAAATACAAAATGCAGAAATTCAAATACTGAATCCCGGCATACAAAAAAGAGAGCCATCAGGCTCTCTTTCTTGCGTCGGGTTTAATTTGATTACAGCTTAACAACGTTCGCCGCCTGCTTGCCGCGGGGGCCTTCAACGATGTCAAAGGTTACAGACTGACCTTCGTCAAGGGTCTTGAAGCCTTCACCGGTAATCGCAGAAAAATGTACGAAGACGTCCTCACCGCTCTCAGCAGTAATGAAACCATAACCTTTTTCTGAGTTAAACCACTTTACCGTACCGTTATTCATACTGGTACCTCCATTTATATAGATTTGAAAGTTACGAGCAAAATTGTATTGTTTGCAAACAAAAATTCACATACTATTACAGACCATTCAGTAAACATAATCTCTAATAATATGCGAACTACTTAAATCTGTGAATGCATCTCCATTATAACAGAAATCCAGGAAAATACAAGTGTTTTTTCGAGAAGATTGCAGGAAAAATTGAATTTTTTTTCGGCTTGTGATATAATAGGAGCGTTTGACGGCTTTTGGGGCCGCCGGATTAGGAAAGAGAGCCTGGTCACAGATGCCGGTGGCAGAATGGACCGGCTCGAAGTGGTTTCGCAGAAATGATTCAGCGATAGAAAGGATGCAGACAAAACTATGATGAAAAAAGGATTGGCAGCAGTGCTTGGACTGCTCATGGTTTGTTCCGTTGCGGCTTGTGGTAAAAAAGAGGAAGCGGAGACGACGCAGGCGGCGACCGTGGCGGAGGAAACGACGGCCGGTGCTTCGGAAACGGCTGGGGAGGGCGAGACCGTCGGAGAGAATGTGACGGTTCCTGCTCCTGAGATGCCGGAATATGTGAGCGCTTTTGATCTGGAAGATATTTCCGAGTATGTGGAGCTTGGAGAATATAAAGGAATCGAAGTGACAGCCATGGAGACAGAGGTGACGGACGAGGACGTGGAGGAGGAGCTTAAGTCCCAGGTGGAACAGGCAACGCCCGTCTACGAGGAGATCACGGAGGGGACGGTGGCCGAGGGAGATGTCGCAATATCGATTTCGAGGGAAAGATGGACGGCGTAGCATTCCAGGGGGGCACAGGGACAGATTTTAACCTGACCATCGGTTCCGGCCAGTTTATCGCCGGCTTTGAAGACGGACTGATCGGAAAGTCTATCGGTGAGACGGTGGTGCTGGACTTGAATTTTCCGGAGGATTATCCGCCGAATCCGGATTTTGCCGGCGATCCTGTGGAGTTTACTGTGAAGATCAATTACGTTCAGGGAGAGGCGATTCCCAATGAGCTGAATGATGCCTTTGTGGAGCGGTACACAGACGGAGAGTACAAGACTGTGGACGACTACCGGGTGTATATGAAGAAGACCATGGCGGAGAACAAGGTGGAGGAGGCCCGGGTCGGGAAGGTCAACAGCGCCTGGGAGAAGGTGGAGGCGAATGCCAATTTTAAAAAAGACGCGGAATCTCTGATTCAGTACAATTACGACAGCCAGATGTACCAGGCAGAGAGTATGACCGCCATGTATGGAATCACCATGGAGACCTACTTGAGCAGCATGGGAACGACGGAGGAGCAGTTTCAGAGAGAACTGAAAGAGTATGCCGAGCAGAATGCCAGATGGCAGCTTTTGGTGCGGGCAGTTGTGGAGGCAGAGGGACTGGAGCCGACAGACGAGGAGTATGAGAGCGGTGTAGAACGGCTGGCCGGTGAGATTGGATCGACGGCGGAGGAATTGAAGGCCAATTATTCCGAAACCATGCTCCGGGATATTTTGCGGCAGGAGGCTGTGCAGGATTTCCTGGAGGAGACGGCCATAGAGGTTCCGGCAGAAGAATAGAGTGGGAAAGAGAGTCGATACGACATGAGATGGGAATTTAAAAAGATTGAGTCGGAAGATGTGAAGATTCTTCCGCAGTATTTTGCCATGCGTTCCAATAAAACCTGTGACAGTGTGTTCCTGGACAGTTTTTTGTGGAAGGATTATTACCATGTGGAATATTGTGTCTGCGACGGCGGGAAGGCTGTGGAGTGGAAGATGAAGATTCATGGGGAGCCCTTTGCGGCCCTTCCTCTCTGTAAGGCGGAAGATCTGCCCTATTATTTTTTTGACACAAAGAAATACTTTAACGAGGTCTTGGGGAGGAAGCTCAAGATTTATCTGGCCGACGAGGACGCGGTGAACCTTTTGAACCTTGACCCGGAGGAATTTGACGTGGTGGAACAGCCGGATGCGGCAGACTACCTCTATGACGGCGAGGCCCTCCGCACTTTGGCCGGAAAAAAATACCATAAGAAGAAAAATCATGTCAATGCCTTTATGAAAGAGTATGAGGGCCGGTATGAGTACAAGACCCTGGCCTGCACGGACCGGGGAGACATGTGGCGGTTTCTGGACCGGTGGCGCAGTATGAAAGGAGCCCAGGTGGAGGAGACGCTGGATCCGGAGGTGGAGGGCATCCACGGGATTTTAAACCAATGCGGCCTCTTAGGAGTGCATATGGGCGGTGTGTATGTGGACGGGCAGATGGAAGCATTCACCATGGGGAGCTACAATGCCGCCGAGGACATGGCAGTGATTCATATCGAGAAGGCGAACCCGGAGATCCGGGGGATGTATCCCTTTATCAATCAGCAGTTTTTGATCCATGAATTCCCGACGGTGAAGCTGGTGAACCGGGAGGACGACGTGGGACTTCCGGGACTTAGGAAGGCGAAACAGTCTTATAATCCCATCGGATTTGCAAAGAAATTTCAGATCAGGGAGCGGTAAGGATGATGGAAGTCTGGCAGCCGCGTCTCCTTGACGCATCAGAGAAAGGGGCGTGCAGAGAACTGTGGGAGGAAATCTTTACGGAGGATTCCAAAAGGTTTCTGGACTACTACGACAGATGGAAATACAAAGAGAACGAATGCTATGGGATTTTTCATGGGGACAGGCTGGCCTCCATGCTGCAGCTCAATCCTTATGAGATGCAGGTGAGGAGCGGCCGCTCTTTTCGGACGGTGTCCAGCTGCTATATCATAGCTGTGGCTACCCGGGAGGAATACCGCCACAGAGGGATGATGGCGGCGCTCCTGAAAGAAAGCCTTGGTCAGATGCGAAACAAGGGGATGCCCTTTACGTTCCTTATGCCGGCTGCAGAGGCCATCTATGCCCCGTTCGGTTTCCGATATTTTTATGAGAGCGATGAGGGGATGTGGAAGCTTTGGGGGATGGAAGAGGGAGAAAACCAAACGGCACTGTCTGTCCGGCCGGCCGGCACGGCGGATATTCCGGAGCTTGTGGTTTTTTCGGAGGAAGTACAGTCGGAGCTTTTTGACTGCTATACCAGTCGGAATCCTCATTATTATGAGATGCTTTTCGCAGAGCTTGCAAGCGAAGGGGGAGGTATGCTTCTCCTGACGGAACCGGGGACAGAAGCGGCGGCCGGACCGAGAAGGAAGCCGTCCGTGAAAGGCGGGCGGCTTGTGGCGGCAGTTCCCTACTGGGGGGAGGACCCGGTGGAGATTCGGGAAGTCCTTTGCAGGCTTAAGGATAAAGAACAGGTACTTTCGGCCCTGGACAGATGGTGGAAAGACAGGCGGGCGGGAAAACCGTCAGAGCGAATTTCTGTTGCAGGCGCGGCCTTTGAGCTGGAAAAGAAAAAGCCGGTCATTATGGGGCGGATCGTGGATGCCATGAGTTTTTTGGAGCTTTTTTCGTCAGAACGGCCCATGGAGCTTTTTCTGGAGCTCTCGGACAAGTTATTGGAGGAAAATAGCGGTGTTTACCGTTGGAGTCTTTCCCCCGAGGGGAGTCGGGCGGAGCGGATCACCTTCTCAGAAAGCGGAACGCTTCGGGCGGCGGAAGCCTCACCTGGGACGTCTGGCCGGAAGACCGTCCGGATCACTTCGGCGGAGCTTTTTTCCAACCTGATGGGAGGGGAAGAGCCGGAGGGGGCACTTGAAGGAGTGTGCGCCTGTAAGAAAAGCTATATCAATGAAATTGTGTAGGAAGCGTTTAAAGGCGGGAGGAGGAGCGGTATGGGTAATTTGGAAACCTTGAAAGAATGGGTTACGGAAAGCGATAACATCGTATTTTTCGGCGGAGCGGGGGTGTCCACGGAGAGTGGGATCCCGGATTTTCGCAGTGTGGACGGCCTTTATAATCAGGAATATGATTATCCGCCGGAGACGATTTTAAGCCACAGCTTTTATCAGAGGAACACGGAGGAGTTTTACCGCTTTTATAAAAAGAAGATGATTTGCAAGGAGGCGAAGCCAAACAAGGCTCATCTGGCGCTGGCGAAGCTGGAGGCAGAGGGAAAGCTCCGGGCGGTCATCACGCAAAATATTGACGGCCTTCACCAGATGGCAGGGAGCAAAGAGGTGCTGGAGCTTCACGGTTCGGTCCACCGGAACTTTTGTACCAGGTGCGGGAAGGGCTTTGATGCGGATTATATTCTGAGTGCAAAGGGGATCCCCCTGTGTGATTGTGGCGGCACCATCAAGCCTGATGTGGTCCTTTATGAGGAAGGACTTGATTATGCTACCATGCAGAAGGCCGTTTCCTATATTGCGGCGGCCGAGGTACTGATCATCGGAGGAACTTCCCTGACGGTGTATCCGGCGGCCGGGCTCGCCGACTATTACCGGGGAAAGAAATTGGTGCTGATCAACAAGAGTGCCACGTCCATGGACAGGCGGGCGAACCTGGTGGTTACGGAGCCGATCGGTGAGACCCTGGGAATGTTTTTGTGAATACAGGTGCAGGCAACTGCCTGACACGGGTATACAGAAAGGAAACGCTTATGGAATTTAAGATCGGCGACATTGTAAAGCTGAAGAAACCGCACCCCTGCGGCAGCAGCGAGTGGGAGGTGATCCGGGTGGGAATGGATTTTAAATTGAAATGTCTGGGATGCGGCCACCTGATCATGGTGCCCAGGAGACTGGTGGAGAAAAACTGTCGTGGCATCCGGCAAAAATCGATAGAAAATGCGGAGAATTGAATCCGAAAATGCTTGCAAATCCTGGGGAAACATGGTATGCTTACTATCTGTGACAACAGTTCAGATTTCCTTGCTCCCCCGGGAAACGGAGGGGCCAGAGACCAGAAGGAGGTAAAACAGCATGAACAAATATGAATTGGCGCTTGTGCTGAGTGCGAAGCTGGAAGAGGAAGAGAGGGCGGCGGCCTTGGAGAAGGCTCAGTCCTACATTACCCGTTTCGGCGGCACCATCACAAATGTGGATGAGTGGGGCAAGAAGAGACTTGCTTACGAGTTCCAGAAGATGAGAGAAGGCTTCTATTACTTCATCCAGTTCGAGTCTGATTCTAACTGTCCGAATGAAGTGGAAAACCACATCCGCATTATGGAGCCTGTAATCAGATATCTGTGCGTAAAGCAGGAAGCGTAATCGGAGAAAAGAGGGGACTACATGAATAAAGTAATACTCATGGGAAGATTGACAAGAGATCCGGATGTCCGCTATTCTCAGAGCGGTTTGGCCATTGCCAGATATACCTTGGCGGTGGACAGGCGCTTTGTCAGGAGCAATGAGGGCGGAGGCGATCAGCAGACTGCCGATTTTATTAGCTGCGTCGTGTTTGGAAAAGGTGCGGAGTTTGCTGAGAAGTACCTGCATCAGGGCACGAAGATCGCGGCAAGCGGCAGAATCCAGACCGGAAGCTATACCAACCGGGATGGTCAGAAGGTCTACACCACGGAGGTGGTGGTGGAGGATCAGGAGTTTGCCGAGAGTAAAAATGCAGCGGCCCAGAATATGGGAGGCGGCGGCTACCGTCAGGAGTCCAGGCCCGCACCCAGTACAGCGCTGGATGACGGATTTATGAATATTCCCGACGGAGTAGAGGACGAGGGTCTCCCGTTTAACTAGACATTATTCGGAATAAGGAGGTTTTAATCATGGCTTACACAAAAGGCGATAGAGCAGATTCTCCCATGAAGAGGAGAGGCGGACGCAGAAGAAAGAAAGTCTGCGTGTTCTGCGGAGATAAAAATGGTGTGATCGATTACAAGGACGTGGCGAAGTTAAAGAGATACGTGTCCGAGAGAGGCAAGATTCTTCCCAGAAGAATCACCGGCAACTGCGCAAAGCATCAGAGGGCATTGACGGTTGCCATCAAGAGAGCGAGACATATCTCTCTTATGCCTTATACGATGGAATAGGCTTGCGAGATCAGAGATGACAGGAGTTGCCGTACAGATTTTGTACGGCAGCTTTTTTATCATTAGGAAACTTCGCTCCCCACTGTATAAAACACATTTTTTTGGTGATTCTCTAGGAAAGAGGTCTGCGGAGAGCAGGCTTGAAGAAGAGGGGGACGATTTATGGAATGGATGAAAAAAGAAAAGACCTTGGCGGTGACGGCATTTTTGCTGGGGGTGTTTTGTCTCCTGACGGTTTTGGCGGCTCTGGGCAGGAAGGAGGCTTCCGGCGAGGAGGTGTTCCAGGCATTTGAGGCAGTCAACTTTTCCAAGATCAACTGCCATATTTCCAGGGTGGGCGACGGAGATTACCTGGAGTTTGAGGGACGTCTTCCGGGAGAGCTTTCCAGGGAAGAGCAGCGGTTCCTGGCGGAAGCCCTCCTGGAGAGAATGGGGGCAAAGCAGGTGGCGGGAGTGGATGAGGACGCTCTGTACACCGTCTATGCATATGCAAAAGGAGCAGGAGAGACCAAGACCCTTCCGGAGGGCAAGGTGAACCTGAATTTGGCGGTGACCTATGACGAAGGAAAAGACGAGACGGTGTTCTATCTGGGCTGCCCCATCCTTGTGTCCGATTGGTAGGGACAAATCAGCAGGAGCTATTCGAACCAATCAGAGAAATTTGCATATGCTATAGTAGACTATGGATATAAGGTGGCATTTTAGATGGCAGAACAATACAGCGACTTGATCTGGGATTATTACGGAGGCCGCCCGTCCGGGGTGAGGCGGGCAGGGTTCGGATTTATGCCTGGAATGATGCCCGGAACCAGGATGCAGGGGGCGAATCTCAGGGCACAGACACTCTGGGCCATGGAAATGGGAGACGATAACCGGGACACGGGGCGGGATATGGAATATTTCCAGGCCATGTATCCGGAAAAAATGAAGAAGCTCCAGATGAAGGTGAATGACCTGTGCGATACCATGGATTACGAAGGCAGCATCCTTTACGATGAATATCCGGACCGGATTGGCCTTGGAAAGCTCTGCGATGAGGTTTACAGACAGGAAATTCAGGAGGACGCCGACGAGAAGGAGGCGGAATGGCTGAGGGCTGCTGTGGAGGTGCTTTTATACCATGAAATCTGTAGAAGACGGGTGCGCCGTCGGGGTATGAAGCGGAAATACTGGTAAGCACCCTAAGAAAAAGTTAATAAAAAAGCGGTTGAGGTTTCAGGCGATTGATCTTACAATATAGTCATGGTAATTTGCCATGGCTATATTTTGTACAGGAGTATGCACGCATGAAGAAAATATTCACACGTATGATCATATTAGGACTAATTTTTGTGGCGGCGGTGGCCGCAGTCTTTTTTGTGACGAGAAAAAAAGAGGAGGATGCGGTCTACACGGTGCTGGAGAAGACGACCCTCCCTCTCGTATCCATGGAGTTTGAGGGAAATCCTGTCAATACGCTCCATGGTTATGTGAGAGAAATGCACATACCCTCCATGAGAGATACGATTACGCCCGTTCCTGAGAGCAGAAAGCTGCCCTTTTCCATTGAAACCTGCGGAAATGAGATCCGGTCGGTGGAATATGAGGTGAGGGATCTTTCCGGGGAGAATTTGATCGAATCCAGGGCCTGCGAAACACTTTCTACAGAAGGCGATACCGCGCGGGGGGAATTGTCCTTTCAGGACTTGCTGGCGGAAGGGACGGAGTATGTCCTGGTGCTGAAGGTAAAGACAGGCGGACAGAATGCAGTTCACTATTACACCAGAATACGCTATTATGACGATACTCATATCGGAGAGCAGATTGCATTTGCAAAGAATTTCAGGGAACTGGCATTCACAAAAAATATTACGGAGGATTTGACGGTCCAACTGGAGAGCAACAATGAAACGGACAACAGCACTCTGGGATACGCGAACATCAAATCCAGCTACAATCATGTGGCCTGGGGAGCTCTTACTCCGGAGGTTTCCGGCGGGATCTCCATGGATATCAAGGAGATGAATGAGATGGTGGGCTCCGTCCAGTTCCACTACACGGTGACTGCGGAGGGAGAATCAGGACAGCGGGAAACCTATCAGGTGAAAGAATTTTTCTGCGTCCGCTTTGTAGATGGGCGGTTGTGGCTCATTGCCTATGAGCGAACCATGGACCAGGCGTTTCAAGCGTCGGAGGAGACTGTAAAGGGCGGTAACATTGATCTGGGTATTTTAAGTCCTGACCATACCCAGGTGGAGCTCAGGCAGGCCGGGGACTACACGGTTTTTGCCGCAGACGGAGAGCTTTGGAGCTATGAGAAGACAGAAAATAATATGATCAATCTGTTTTCTTTTAAGGAAGAAACGGACACGAGCGGCAGGAGCCTTTATGATCAGCACGATTTTCGAATTGTGGATGTAAATGAAAAAGGAGACGTCTCCTTCGTTGTATATGGATATATGAACAGAGGAAATCACGAGGGTGAATGCGGGTTAAGCTTTTATCAATACCAAAGGGAGGACAATTCCCTCACGGAGATGTTTTATATTCCCTCCGACCGGCCCTACGAGGTGCTCCGGGAGGAGCTTGGAACCCTGTTTTACGGGGGAAAAAACCAGTTACTTTACCTTATGTTCGGAAACAGCATTTATGCCATTGATTTTTCCGGTGAGGAATGCGTGGAGCTGGCAAGCGATCTGAAAGAACATTCCTTCGCCGTGGACAGCACCATCGGGGCGGCGGCCTGGCAGGAGGAAGAGGATATCTATGGCGGAAAGACCATCCAGGTGTATTACATGGATGACAGAGAGAGCTTTTCGGTGCATGCAGACGAGGGAGAGATGATCCGCCCGCTGGGATTTATCGACGGAGATTTTATTTATGGAAAGACAAGGGAACAGGATATTGACCGATCGCTGGCGGTAGAGTATCCGATCTATGCTCTGGAGATTGTGGGAAAGGATGAACAGATACAGGCCACGTATGAGCGGGATGGCCTTTATATTCGGGATATCAGAGTGGAGGACGGAAAGGTCCAGATTGAGAGGCAGAGGCGGGATGCAGACGGTGTCTGGGTGGCCGCAGAGAGTGATGCTCTGATCGAGAATCGGACAGAGGAAGAAAAGGTACAGGTACTTACGCGGGAGACCTCTGAGCGGAAGAAGACGACATATGCATTGAATGTGGGCACCTCCGGCAAGAAGGAAAAAGGACTGAAGGTGATGAATCCTAAGCTATCGGCCGGAGAAGAGCTGCGAGTGTTGGGGCTGGTACGGCAAACGGAAGAGGTACAGAGATACTATGCCTATGCCGGCGGGGGCCTTGCCGGGATTTGTGGTTCTCCCTCGGAGGCGATCTGGCTGATCTATGATCGGATGGGGGTGGTGGTCGGAAATGACCAGCATTACATTTGGACCAGGGCAAACCGGCAGACAGAGGCCATGGCAGAGGTGGGAGAAGGGAAAAAAGCAGATGCGGCTTCCGGAAGTCTTGAGGCATGTCTCGCCACGCTGCTTGCGAAGACCGGGGCTTCGGAGAACGAAGCAGAGAAATTAGCAGCAGGAAAAAGCGCGTATGAAATTCTCGACGAAGCGCCTTTGGGCAGGGTGGTCGACCTTCGGGGCTGTATCCTCAATCAGATGCTTTATTATGTGAACAGAGGCTGCCCGGTGTTGGCTTTGACAAAGCAGGACCAGGCTGAGATGATCGTTGGATATGATATCTATAAAAATTTGGTGATTTACGATCCGCTGTCCGGAGAGAACCGTCTCATGTCGGAAGAGGATGCAGAGCGGTATTATGGCACTTATGGCTATCCATTTATCAGTTGGGTACCGTGAAAATGCAGGCTTGTTTCAAAAAAACATGGGGAATATTAAGGAATTCTTACAAAAAGTAAAAAAGATTTTACAAATTGGAAAGAGATTGTTATAATAGACCTTAAGACGGCAGTACAAACTAAACATGAAATGTAGTGGCGTGTCTGGACGGCTTGTTTGAAATATAAGAAAAATCGATGAGGTGTCATCATGCAGTATGTGATTAAAGGCGGAACTCCGCTGGTGGGCGATGTGGTGATCGGAGGCGCAAAAAATGCGGCGCTCGGGATCCTGGCGGCGGCTATCATGGCAGATGAAGACGTAACCATAGAGAATTTACCGGATGTGCGAGATACGAATGTGCTTTTAGAGGCAATTGAAGACATAGGAGCGAGGGTCCGCAGGATTGATCCCCATACGGTATGTATCAACGGTTCTTCCATCAATACGATCCGGGTGAACAACGATTTCATCAAGAGGATCCGTGCGTCCTACTATCTTCTCGGCGCACTTCTTGGAAAATACAAGAGGGCGGAGGTTTCTCTGCCCGGTGGCTGCAACATCGGGAGCCGTCCCATCGACCAGCACCTCAAAGGCTTTCGGGCGCTCGGCGCGAGGGCGGAGGTGGAGTATGGTATGGTGGTGGCCGACGCACTTCATCTGATTGGAAATCATATTTATTTGGACATGGTTTCCGTTGGGGCGACCATCAATATTATGCTGGCGGCAGTTCTGGCGGAGGGAAGCACGATTTTAGAGAATGCGGCCAAGGAGCCTCATATTGTGGATGTGGCGAACTTGCTCAACAGTATGGGAGCCAATATCAAGGGCGCCGGCACAGATGTGATCCGGATTCGAGGCGTACAGAAGCTTCACGGAACCACCTATTCCATTATCCCCGATCAGATCGAGGCAGGGACTTTTATGTTTGCGGCGGCGATGACCAGGGGAGATGTGACGGTGAAGAATGTGATCCCCAGGCATCTGGAGGCCATCTCTGCGAAGCTGAAAGAGATGGGCTGCGAGGTCAGTGAATTTGACGATGCAGTGCGGGTGGTGTGCAAATCCAGACTCCGCTATACCCATGTGAAGACACTTCCCTATCCGGGTTTCCCCACAGATATGCAGCCACAGATCTCGGTGGCTTTGTCCTTGGCGGAGGGAACCAGCATGGTGACAGAGAGTATTTTTGAAAATCGGTTTAAATACGTCGATGAATTGGCCCGCATGGGAGCCAATGTGAAGGTAGAAAGCAATGTGGCGGTGATCAGCGGTGTAAATCGACTGACCGGAGCGGACGTGAGTGCACCGGATCTTCGGGCGGGGGCTGCCCTTGTGCTTGCCGGGCTTGCCGCAGACGGCTATACCGTGGTGGATGAGACAAAATATATTTTGAGAGGTTATGAACGTTTTGACGAGAAACTTCGCCTGTTGGGAGCCAGTATCTACCAGGCGGAGGATGAGCGGGAGGTCAGACGGTTCAAGCTGGAGGCTGTCTAATTAAAAGTCCTATTATAATTAAGTTTCTGTATCACAAAGATGAGGGGAAGGAGAGTCTGTAGAGGACTCTCTTTTTTCTGTGCACAGGCCATACAGGGGAAATATGCCGCAGAGGCGACGCATAGGCCACGCGACGAGCAGGGGGAAAAACGCTCCTTTACTCGATTCTGACATGTTCGGCGGGCTTGTCACATAAAATATGGGAAGCTCCGTTCTTGCCCCGCCGGGAAGAATCTGTTAAGATTAAACTGAGTTTAATCTGGGGGTGACAAGGGGAAGATGAAAGAAGATAAGTGTGACCGGCTTACCGGCACGTGGAATGAGCGGCAGGCGCAGGCGAAGATCACGGAAAAAATGCGGGACGGTGGTTCCTTGTTTCTGTGTGATATCGACCGATTTCGGCGGATCAATGATCAGCTTGGCCATTTGGCGGGGGATGCATGTCTCAAGCAGGTGGCACAGACGTTGGGGTATATGATTCGAAACGGCGATATTCTTGGACGTGTCGGTGGCGATGAGTTTGTTATTTTTATGCCGGGGTGCAGGGACATGGAGACCGCCCGAAAGATCGGCAGGCGAATCGAGGAGCGCTTTCGCACAGATAAAAGAAAGGAAAACAGGGGAATCAATCTTTCCGTGTCGGTGGCTGTTGCGGTCAGAGAGAGGGGAGACAATTACCAGACGATGTTAAACCGTGCCGAGGAAGAACTGGCCGGACGGAAGGCAGAACAGGATGCATTGTTGGGAGGGTATCCGACGACATCCGGAGACAACTACCGGAGGGATGTGAAACAGATCCGGGAAGAGCTGATGGAACAAATCAAGAAGCCCGGTGCCTACTGCCAGGATTATGAGACTTTTAAATGTATTTACCGTTTCCTGGAACGTGGACTTGTCCGGGCAGGGCAGAAGGCTTGTGCCATTTTGCTTACTCTGGTAGACGACCGAGGAAAGAGTATCTCTCCCGGTGAAAAGGACATTTTGATGGAGCGTTTGGGAAAAGATATTCACCAGACGCTGCGGATCGGTGATGTCTACACTAGATACAGCAGCAGCCAATATCTGGTTCTGGTGATCGATACGACGGAGGAGATCGCTGACATGGTGGCTGATCGTGTCAAGGAGCGTTTTCTTAAAGCGGGCGGAGAAGGAAGCCTTTTGGTCCACTATTGTTACGCGCTGCGGCCGGCAAAGGTTTTGGCTTTGGTCGGTGAAACAGGTGTCCTTTTGGAAGAATGATCCAGAAGGAGAGCGTGATTTCCGGCTTGACAGAAGTGGCATCGCTTTCTATAATAAAAACAGTAGCTATTATTGTTACTGAAACTTTGACTGTCTGTGAGAAGAGTGGATATGTCAGGAGGATTGGAGGGATGACCATGGGAGCACTGAGGCACAGCCGACAGCGCGAAAGTATCAAAGAGTTTCTTGCCAGCCGAACGGATCATCCGACCGCAGATATGGTCTATGTAAACATCCGAAAGTCTTATCCCAATATCAGCCTGGGAACTGTTTACCGGAATCTGTCCCTGCTGGAGTCTTTGGGTGAGGTGCGGAAGATTTCCTGTGGTGATGGCGCGGAGCGGTTCGATCCCAATATAGAACCCCACTATCACTTTGTATGTAAACAGTGCGGATGCGTGCAGGATATTCCTATGGTTCCGGTAGAAAGCTTGGAGGTTATGGCTCAGGAGGCATTTGAGGGGGACATCGAAAGCCATACGGCTATGTTTTATGGCGTCTGCGGCCAGTGCCGAAAGGCATACCCAAAGGGCACACCGTAATGCATGCGCTTTGCGCGGGTAATTAAGGTATAGGAAACAGAGAAAAAGTGTAAGAAAAAATTCAGAGAGAAATTGCTTGACAAGCTGTCACCAATGTGATACTCTTTTAATAACAGGAATCATTATTGTTATTGGGATTTCCCAATTTTATATGAGAAAAGGAGAATACAGAAATGAAGAAATTTGTATGTGACGTATGCGGCTATGTACACGAAGGCGATGCAGCTCCTGAGAAATGTCCTCAGTGCGGCGCTCCCGCTTCTAAGTTTTCCGAGCAGGCCGGCGATATGGCCTGGGCAGCAGAGCATGTAGTAGGCGTAGCGCAGGGCGTCAGCCAGGATATCCTCGACGACCTGAGAGCAAACTTCAACGGCGAGTGCTCCGAGGTCGGCATGTATCTGGCTATGGCAAGAGTTGCCCACAGAGAGGGATATCCCGAGATCGGTCTGTACTGGGAGAAAGCTGCCTACGAAGAGGCAGAGCATGCAGCGAAGTTCGCAGAGCTCCTGGGTGAGGTTGTGACCGACAGCACCAAGAAGAACCTTGAGATGCGCGTGGCCGCCGAGAACGGTGCAACCGTCGGCAAATTCGACCTGGCTAAGAGAGCGAAAGCCGCCAATCTGGATGCAATCCATGATACCGTCCATGAAATGGCCCGCGACGAGGCCCGACACGGCAAAGCCTTCAAGGGCCTGTTAGAGAGATACTTTGGCTAAGCTGCAAGCCATGCAAAATCATACAAGAAGCGTCCTGTGAGCTTGCTCACAAAGGGCGCTTTTTGTATGGTTTTATACGGCGCCAGCCGTACAGCGAGAAAGCCCAAGCTTTCGAGCTGGCATGGCTTGCGGCTTAAGATTCACAAGATTTTTAAGTATCAAGAGGATGGACGAAACATGTCTGTCCTCTTTTTACTTTGTCCTGCTGCCCCGCCAAAAGTGGAAGAAAAGGTGGAATTTGAAAAAGTGGAATTTATGAGAAGTGGTTTTTCTGCATTTCTCCAGCCCTCCAACGCCTGCAAACAATTCGCGAAATGCTTTCTACAATGACTGTATCGCCTGCACGAACAAAAGACATCATATCTTTAAAGGCGGCCCGGTCTGTATTTTTCCGCTTGCCTTATCAATGAACAATTTTTCCGCGTTCTGTTCATTCATCATTTTTAACTGACGCGCTTCGTTGTGTTCTATTGTTGAACATCGGATATAAGCAGTTCTCATTTGCTCCACGCTCCTTTTCTGTTTAGGATATGTCAAATATTTAAAATATTTCAAAAATAAAAAATGTATTTATGTGACATAAACAGTTTGCCGCTGTTACGCCGTTTTTTGCAAGCGTCTCTGTGTTACAATTTATCAGCAACTTCTCCTGGAAAGGCGGTGTCCCCGCCGCCGGCCTCATTTGGCAGTTTCTTATAATCTCCAACAGCGAACCAATCCTTTTTGGAAGCACCGGAAGAAACCATCCATGTATTAAAAAAGATTCCGGTATCGATTAGACGGATATATGCATTGGTATTGCTGATTTTTTTGTTTTAATATATTTGGGACCCTTCTCTACTTCAAAAAGTCTTTTGGATGGTGTAGAATAAAACTATTGGTTGTTTTCCGAGCAACGGGGGACGAGCTGTTTAAGGCGCAGGCAGAGGAATGAGGGGAGATGCTTTGGGGAATGGGAAAGGGGAATGGACACATGTGGACTTGTCCGGTTTGCAAAGAACAAAATGAAAACGGGCTGCTGTGCGCGGGCTGTGGGTTCGACTTCAGTCTCCATTATAAGAAATACCGCACGTTGGCGTATGTAGACGGAGGACAGGAATCTATAGCCGGAATTCTTCTGAGGTGGTCAGTGTACACATCTGCGAATATGATCTGTTGGCGGACCGGCTGGGGGCAGATCACGATCGAGCTTGCCCGGTTCGACGAGCTGTTTGAACTTACCAGGGTGGAAAAATTGGAGACGGCGCATATCTGAAAGGAGAGAAAGCAGGATGAAAATGTCTCGCATGTGGAAGCCGTGAAGCGGAGGCGGCTATGAGCCGCTGTCCCAGATGTGGATTTCCCCTGATCCATACGGTGGGCCGGTCGGAGGATCAGGAGGCGGCGATTGGGAAGATGGCGGAGGAGTACCGGAAAAAGAAATTGGAGGGGATTTCTTTTGGGCTCCTGACCTACAGGCATGAGCTGAGGGAGGGCCGCCTGGTACAATGTGGCGTCCGGGAGGTTATGCTTCCGGCGCGGGCCTGGGAGCTTTCTCCTAGGAAGATCTTCTGGCAGGAGGGAAAATTTGCCAGGATCCGGGGCGGGGCGGCGATCACGCCGACCATGGTCATTTGGAAGGACGGGGCGAGGCGGGAGGCGGTGCTTTCGATGCGGGCGCCTGGAACAGACGGCTTCTGGCAGGTGGGCATTTTGCTGGAGCCGGGCTTTATGGTGCGGATGGCTGTGGGAGACGAAAAGTCTTACAGTTGTTCCGACGAACTGCCGATTCTGCCGCCTGTAATGTCGGGGGAAGGAGAGTAGAGATATGTGGCTCTGTCCGCTTTGTAAAAAACAGAAGGAAGATGTCCATAAATTATGGGAACGGACGGGTTGTAGTTTACAAAGCAGGATAAAATTGTTAGAATTTATTTAGGGAAACGGATCTATGTGGATTTGCCTGGCGGAATATCATAGCCGTTTCCTCTGGAGCCGCGGCCGTCCGGAAAGCCTGACATCCCGCATGGGGGACATGATATGTTTTTATTTCATAGATTTCTGCATTTTGTATTCGCAGACGAAACAGATACCTATTTTATTGAGAGTGGGACGGGACTGAAATTCCGTTCCTATTTGTGGTATCAGCTCTGCAAAGACGAGTGGAAAGAGATCTACTTTCTTGGCGGGACCAAACAGAACCTGCGGATTGAATTTCTGGACCAGGCATCCTTTCAGGCGTACAATTCCAGGCCGGTCCTGGGTGTGTTCGGGAAGGCGAAAAGCTACGACCGGGAGGATCGGGTTCAGCCGGTGGAAAATCTGGCGAAATACTGCGGATGGATGGAGAAGCAGCTAAAAAAGGGGCGGCAGGCCTTCGTCATTCCCCTGGATCTCTTTGCGGATCTCGTGTCCGGAGCCGACGGGGAACGGTTCCTGGACCGGCTGATCGACTTGGCCGGCCAGAAGACGGAGAGCACGGTGATCCTGACTGCATCCGTTCAGGGGGAGGATACCCGAAGATTCCTTGGCGGGCCTGTTTTTGCGTATTGTGGCAAGTCCGGCAGACGGCTCTGCCCGGAGTTATATGATATTCTGCATAAGAACGAACAAGTGGGCTTTTACGAGGCTCTTTATGAGGCGCTTAACGGGGCGGCGGTGTTTCTGAATGTCTATGATAAGGATCAGCTTCGCCGTCTTGTTTATGGCATCCAATTCCGGCAGGAGAAGGAGATCTGCGGGGAAGTGGAGCTGGAAGCGATCACAGATTATTTGTATTGCTGGTGTCGTTCCAGGAACCTGAGGGAGGCGGCAGGGGTTTTGGATGTTCCGAAAAAATCTGTCCGTTTTGTGGATCTGTACGGCCGGCTCCAAAAGGAAGCTTCCTGGAGGCGGCTGAGAAAAGCGGCCGCCAGCTTCCACATCGGCAAAAAATCGGACCGGATCGAGACGCTGTATCCGGATCTTGGGAGGCGGCTTTCTGGTTTTTATTGTGGGCAGACGGACGGTTACCGGGAGCTTTCCAAAGTGGCGGACGGCATCGACCTGGGAAAATGCTTGGAATACGGATGTTCTGGTAAGGATATTGTACAGTTTGAGGAATTTCGGGATCAGTTACATACCTTGTTCAACTGGGAGATCTGCGCGAAGGTGGAGGAGTATGTGCTCCGGTATCTGGCGGAGTTTCGCCAGGCGGCCGCTTTCCGTTTTGCGGATGGGGAGGACCTTGACAGGATGGACGAGGCGCATCGGATTTCCCAGATTCTGGAGGCCATAAGGTTTGGAGGGCAGCATTTATGGAAAAAGCCGGGGGAGGAGGAGCCCACGGAGATCCTTGCGATCTGTGAGCTGTATCAGCAATACCTGGATATTTCCAAAACGAAATGTCGTTATGGCAGGAAACGGAGGCAGCTAAAGCAGGCTTATGACGAACTGCTGGAATGCGGGGAGGAGGATCCGGAGCTTGCACTGCGGCTGGAAAACGCCTGGAAAAAGGAACAGGTTTTTGAGCACGCGGAGAAGGAGGCGAAGAAACGGATTCTCCAGTGCGAGGAGGATCTGGAGGAACAGCATTTTGAGACGATCCGGGAAGTCCTTCGGGGATGGAAGACGGAGCGGGGCGAGAGCCGGACGTTAACGGCCGCGGCTCTGGGGGAGGCGGAGAGAGAGAAAGAAGCAGACAAAAATGAGGAAACGGATCCGATGCAGGAGAGGTATGATCTGGAGGCGGCAAGGCGGATCGCGGATCTGGTTCATTATCATTAGGAGAAGGGGATAAGATCAATGGGAAAGAAAATCGGAGTCGACCTGGGAAGTACCTACTCTTCCTTCGCCGTATTCGACCATGAGAGCAATATGCCGAGGACGGTAACGGCGGTGCAGGGGAGCACCGCGGCCAGTGAGCCGTCGGTGGCGGTCATTGATATGAGCGGGAACTGGCAGTATGGCATGGGGGCGAAAAATATGATTCCCCTGTCGAGTCTTTATCCCCAGATTTGGGTGTTTCGGGCCTTCAAGATGCTGCTGCCGGAGAATCGAAAGGAGATCTTGCAGGAGAACGGGTATTCCAGGGAGCACTCTCCCACAGATGTGACCAAACGGTACCTGGACCATTATCTGAGCGGGATCTTAAACCGGACCGGGGATTCGGAAGGGGAGCGGGAGATCGAGAACCTGGTGATCTGCGCGCCGGAGGTCTGGGGGAAGGACGACAGAACTCAGGACGGGAAGTCGATCCTGAGCGACATCTGTAAGAGCTTTGATTACGTGAAATCTGTGACCGTGGTCAGCGAGCCGTCGGCGGCCAGTGCCTTTTTCGCGTTCAGTTTTATGAAAAACACCGGGAAACCCTTCGATGGAAAGATGTTGATCATCGATTACGGCGGTGGGACTCTGGACATTACACTCACGGAGGTCCATACGGAGGGGAGCGCCGGGAAAGAGTCCCTGGCGCAGATCCGGATCCTGGATTCCACCGGCGCGGGGGAAAATCAGAGAGAAGGAAAACTGGGGGATGCGGGAATTGCCTATATCCATTCCCTCTGTCGTCTGGCTCTGCAAAAACATGGGATTTTGGGAGAGGACGAGACGCCCGGCGACAAAGAGTTCGAATTGATGTTTGATTTTGTGGAGCAGGGATTGAAGCAGCCGGAAAACCTGGCAAAGATTCGGAAGCGGCTCAAGAAATACGGCGATGATTTTTCCGAATTTTCTTCTTCCGCGGAGACGGTTTTTTCTGTGAATTACGGCATGGCGACGGTCCCGGTCACTTATGCCCTGTTAAATGAGGCATATGAGGAGGCGATCGCCCCTGTCTTAAAGGAGCAGTTGGATCTGATCCGAATCTCCATGGATGCCCATAAGGTGGATTATATGGACAGCGATTCGGACCATTTCAAGATCGCCCTGGTGGGCGGTTTCGGAAATTTTGCTCTGGTGGAGCGGCAGGTCAAGGAATATTTCCGTTTTTCCGCCGTTGACCGGAGACTCAAGGATATCGGCGCGGAGATGAAGGAGGTGGCCGTCTCCTATGGGGCGGCTCTGATCGCAGACGGGACGGTCCGGATCAGAAACACGGCGGATCGGAGCATCGGGATCTACAGCCATCGGGAGAAAAGTGCAGAGGAAATCTGCCGGTTTGCCATCATCTACCGGCAGGATCTGGAGCCCTGCCGGGTTTATTATGTCCTGAATGATAAGGGAAGGCCCTCGGTGTTTTTGAATTCCATGGGGAAGATCGAAGAGTTCGGCGTATCCAGGGGGCTTGACGAGGACGGAAAGCCCAGGAAGCCTCATCATTTGGTGCTAAAAAAGCCGGTAAGAGAGAAATTAAGCCATCTGCCGGAGGACACCTATGTCCGGTATGGCTTCTCCATCGACCAGTCGGGAATTTATTATTTTCATGTGGAAGTGCAGAACGACGACACCTGCGAATTTGAACCCTTCGGGGAGCCGATCCCCTTGGACCGGTATAACCGGCTTTTTGAGAATATGATCGAGCTTGACTGGGATTACTGATGTCAGGGAATTGATTGCCAGAAGCGGTGGAGGGAAAGCATGATTTTGCAAAATACGAAGCATTACCTTAAAATTTTGGAATCCAAGGAGGAAGTCTCCGCAGAGCAGGTGTTAGGAGGCTTCCAGGAGCTTTGCAGGGATGTGACCAAAGCAGGAAAGAATGTGGCTTACCATGAGATTGAGGATATGCCGGCCTTTTTGGAGTTGCTATTCTGGATGGGAAATCTCTACTGCCGATTATACGAGAAGAAGAAGGAGCAGCTTCAGGGTTATGACGAGGCGGAGGATGTGGGAGAACTCCATGAGGAGATCCGGGAGATTCAGGAAACCTTAAAACAGATGCAGGCGCGCATGCAGAGTGTCAGGAAAGAGCGGGAGCGGCTGGTCTTCACGGTGAAGAATACGGAGGACGGCCTGAGGGAGCTTTCTTTGGAGGCAGAACGGCTGGAGAGCCAGAATGCGGCCTTGGAGACGCAGATCGAAGAAGAGAAGAGGAGAAGGCAGGAGGCCGGGGAGCAGAACCGCACGCTTCGTGCCCAGTTCGAACAGTACAAGCAGGAAGCTTTGATGGCTCTGGACGATGCGGAGAGCGTTCAAAGGAGCAATGAAACATTCAGGGAGGGGGAGCTTGCGAAGGCGAGGGAAGAGCTTCGGCAGGCAAAGGAACGGCAAAAGGCCCAGGAAGAAGAGCTTCGGGAATTAAATGCAAAACGGGCAGCGGAGTCGGAATGGCTGAAGGAGTGGAAGACCAGAAAGGAAGAGCTGGAGAGTCAGATCGCATCTGCAGAATTTGGCCGGGACCAGCTGAAGAGCCGGCTGGGGAAGCTGGAGGCCAGGTATCAGAGCTTGTCGGAAGAAAACGGGGAGCAAGCGAAGAAAAAGGAGGGCCTTGAGGCAAAGTGCCTGGAGCTTGAGAAGAAAAAGGAAGAACTGGAGAACAAAAACCGGCTGGTCCAGACGGCGGTGGAAGATCTGCAGGATGAGATTCGGCAGAAAAAAGAAAAAAACCAAAACCTCTCAGAAATTTTGGAAAAGAGCCGGGGGGAGGAAACACGCCTCAAGGAGGAGACAGAGCGCTGTGAAGGGGAGATTCGCTTTCTTCAAAAGAAGCTGGATGACCTGGACAGCGAGCGGGAAAACCTACAGATGGAGCAGGAAAAGATGAACGAGCGGCTGGAAGATTTAAACAGGAGCTTTGATCCTGCCATCCGCAAAGAGGTGGAGCAGAGGTTAAAGAAGGCCAAGGATAAGGAGGCATTTCTCACAAAGCAGTTGGAGGGAATCCGGAAAGTGGTTGGGATCATTGCGCCCCGCATGGAGATTTCCGGAGATTTTGGAGACATGGATCAGATTCGCCAGGCCCTGGCCGAGATCGACAGGAGCTTAGATCAACTGGCAAATGGGATCCGATTATATGAGAAACAGATAGAGGAGAACCTGGCATGAATTGTTATGTATGCGGAACGAACTTGGACGAAGGGGCGGATTGCTGCCCCTGCTGCGGGGAGTATGTGGTGGAGACCATCGGCGATCCGGCGGAGACGGAACGAATCTTAAAGGAAAAAGGAGAAAAACGGCGCACGAAGCTTCTGTCCCAATACGGGATCGAGATCGCCGTTTACAAATGGGAGGAGGAACAGTCCCGGAAGATGCGGGTTCAGATGCCTCCTGTGGAGAGCCTGTACCGCAGCGAGGGATGGCTGGAGGAACCCTTTGCAAGGGTGCCGGGCATGGAGGAATTTGCGGTTGAGACGGCGATTCGGAAAGCTGGAGAAGAAAAAACGGTTGTTATGACGGTTCAGTCTTTTTCGTCACCGACCTTTTTGCATATCGGGGCCGTGATCGAGGATGGGTTTCAACTCCGGCTGCTGTTAAAAAATGACGGCGGGGAGATTCATCGCTCGGAGGCGGTTTCACTTTTGGATGTTCTATAAACGAGGAGAAATAGCGTGCGGCGGGACGTAGCCGGCCGCAGGGAGGACAGGGATCATGGCATTAAAGAAAAAGATCAGGCGGACCCAGAATGCGATCATAAACAAGATCCGGGGGACGAAAAAGACGGACGCGGAGCGGGAGAAAGAGATCAAGGAGCAGGTGGCGGAGCAGACCCGGAGGATGCGCGACATCAAGGGGATCCTGGAGGCGATCGACTTTTCCCTCAGCGAGCTTCCGTCGGAGGAACTGGAGAAGAAGATGTCGTCCGGACAGTCGGTGCCGGATTATGAGCTGGTTCGGAAGATGGCGGTGGCTTATCTGGACCAGGCGAAGGCCACGGAGATGGATACCTCCAGGATCGACGAAAGCATCCGCTACGCCGCCAACGCCTTTGCGGAGGGCGTCAAATACGGGCAGCTCAACAAGGCCAGGTGGGGCATGGTCGCCATGATGCACCTGATCCAGTATGAACGGGAAGACGTGGACGAGACGGACCAGGGGCAGTTTTCCGAGATGGCCGCCAGGAAGGAGCGGCAGGCGGAGAATTATGTGACGATGCTCAAAGAGTGCAAAAAGTTAGATAACCGGGAGAAGCGGAAGGCGAAGCTAAATTCCCTGTATCGGAAGTTTGTCGATGAATTTGAGGCGAAACGGGCAGAGTTCAACAGGCTTAGGGAGACGGAGGAGGGCGAGTACGCCATGGGAGAGCTGGAGGAGAACGCCCACCATCCCATCAACCTCTCCATGTTGGCCTCGGAACTGGACGCCCTGCTCACGGTGATCAGCCGGAAGGATATGGACATCCTGCTCCTTCGGGGGGAGATCCGGGAGATCAACCGCCAGATCGCCCTGATCCAGTCCACCATGGACCAGATCTATCTTGCCTTGAGCGAAGACTCCTACGTGGAGGATCAGGATCTCCTGGCCAGGATCGAGGAGGTCAATAGAGAGAGGCAGGAGGCGGTCAGCCGGATCATCGTGGAGAACGAGCGGATGGACACTGCGCTGACAGAGCATCAGACGGCCATGAAGCAGATTTTGGATTCCCCCGCCAGTGCGAAGAAGACGGCTCAGAACCTGGTCTATCTGGAGCGGAAAGAGCAGGAGGAGATTGAAAAGAAGGAACGAATGGAGGCCAACCGTGCAAGGCGGAGGGCGGAGAAGGAGCGGAAGATCGAGGAGCTTAAGCGGCGTCAGCGGGAAGAGCAGGAGGAACGGGAACTGGACAGGACCCTTGACGATCTGGAGCAGGAGCTGGAGGAGGGCTTCGAGGAGGCCTACATGGAAGACGCCCTGGAGGAAGTGGAGGCCGAAAATTACCAGTACAATGAGGATTATTGATAAGGAAGGGAGAACCCATGGCGTTTGGCGGTATGTTTGACAAAGGGAAACGGGAAGAGAGAGCGTTAAAGAAAGAGCGGAAAAAGAAGAATAAGCTATGGCAGGAGAAGCTTTGCCGGGAGCTCAGCTATGCGGACTGCGCTGCGACCCTGGAACGGTGTAAGCTGGAACTGGACACGGTCATCAAGCTGGAGCGGATGCGTTACAACGAGCGGGTGGACAAAGGGCTGGATCCCAAAAATCAGAGGGAGCGGATCGCCAATGCGGCCAAAGGCCGGAGGATCGTGGACCAGGCCATGGTGGAGCTGGAGGACAACCGCAATACGGAGGATTTAAATACCAGCATCAACCTGGTGTGCCTGGCGGTCAGACAGTTGGACCGGGTGTCGGATTCCACACCGTCGGTGAGCAGGCGTTTTTACGGCTATGCCAAGGGCCTGTTCCGCTCCGAGCAGGATTACCTTGCGGAGCTCAACAAGCTGGAGATGCCGCCGGAGGTGGATAATCTGGTGAGCGGCAGCTTTGTGGACGACCTGGTGGCGGGCGGCAGCTATGACGCCTGCCTGAAGAAGCAGCTTCGGGGAAACAAGGAGGCCAGAAGCCAGACGGCGGCGCAGTACGGGGCCATGCTGGACGAGCTTCCG
>CAJUOF010000247.1 GCA_910587905.1 uncultured Lachnospiraceae bacterium | reverse complement strand
GCAAGTATGAGATTCCCCTGGTGGATTGTCCCTTCCCCTGGGCCTCTTATCCCGACCTGAACGTGATTGAGGCGGTGATGAGGGAGCATCCGGAGGTGAAGGTGGTTGCCATGGTGTTCCACGAGACCTCCACGGGAATGATCAATCCGGTGGGCCAGGTCGGGGAGCTGTGTAAAAAGTACAGCAAGCTTCTGTCGGTGGACTGCGTGTCGGCGGCCGGCGGGGAGAATATCGACATGGCGGACAAGAACATTGCCATTGCCACCTCGGTGGGCGGCAAGTGCCTGGGGGCCTTCCCCGGCTCCGCCTACGTCTGCGCCAGGAAGAGTCTTCTCGAGAGCCTGACTCCCGGCCAGTGCAGGAACGTGTACCTGAGCCTGTACAAGCATTATCAGAGTGCGGTCACGACCCACCAGACACCCAACACGCCCAACGTCAACCTCTTCTGGCCCCTCAACGTGGCCCTGACCAACATTGTCGAAGACGAGACGCTGGCGGGACGCATCGAGCGGTATCAACGGTGCGCCGGGATCATCCGCAGGGGCGTGGAAGGAATGGGGATGAAGCTTCTGCTTGGGGAGCACATGTCAAGCACGGTCACTTCGGTATTCCTGCCGGAGGGCGTGGACGTCCACAGGTTCCTGGAGGAGATGGAAAAGAGGGGCTATACCTTCTACATCGGCAAGGGCGATTATGCAGAGCAGGGCATGATCCAGATCGCCAACATGGGTGAGATTTATGAACAGGACTGCTATAACATGCTGGCCATGGTGAGATCCTGCCTGGAAAGCATGAGGAGCTGAGAGCATTCAGGCTGTGCCTAAATATGTCTAAGGAAACGCTGATTAAATCACTGTTTCCCTAAATAAAAGATCCTTTTCTGTGGGGCTTTCCGCCTTGCAGGAAGGGATCTTTTGTGGCTGTAAGAACATGACAGGATACAGTGCAAATTTTTCTCACACAAACCGCCGATTCTGTAGTATAATGGAAAACAGTTTATTTTGACGGAGGGAGAGACCATGGCAAGGAAACCTTACTATATGACGACGGCGATCGCCTACACCTCGGGCAAGCCGCATATCGGAAATACCTACGAGATCGTCCTGGCGGACAGCATCGCCCGTTACCGGAGGGAGCAGGGCTACGACGTGTTCTTCCAGACGGGGACCGACGAGCACGGGCAGAAGGTGGAGTTGAAGGCGGGAGAGGCCGGCGTGACGCCGAAAGAGTTCGTGGACAACGTGGCCGGGGAGATTAGGCGGATCTGGGATCTGATGGATACGTCCTACGACAAGTTCATCCGCACCACCGATGCGGACCACGAGATTCAGATCCAGAAGATGTTTAAGAAATTTTATGAGCAGGGAGATATCTACAAGGGCTATTACGAGGGGCTTTATTGCACGCCCTGCGAGGCCTTTTTCACGGAATCCCAGCTTGTGGACGGGAAATGTCCCGACTGCGGCAGGGAGGTGAAGCCGGCGAAGGAGGAGGCGTATTTCTTCAAGATGAGCAAGTACGCCCCGGCGCTCATCGAGCACATCAACGCCCACCCGGAGTTCATCCAGCCGGTGTCCAGGAAGAACGAGATGATGAACAATTTCCTGCTTCCGGGCCTCCAGGATCTGTGCATTTCCAGAACTTCATTTAAATGGGGGATTCCCGTGGACTTTGACCCGAAGCATGTGGTCTACGTGTGGCTGGACGCCCTCAGCAACTACATTACCGGTATCGGTTATGACTGCGATGGGGAGAGCAGCGACCAGTTCAAGAAATTCTGGCCGGCGGACCTGCATCTGATCGGGAAGGACATCATCCGTTTCCACACCATTTACTGGCCCATCTTCCTGATGGCCCTGGGGCTGCCGCTTCCGAAGCAGGTGTTTGGCCATCCCTGGCTTTTACAGGGAGACGGCAAGATGAGCAAGTCCAAGGGGAACGTGCTCTACGCCGACGATCTGGTGGATTATTTTGGCGTGGATGCGGTGCGGTATTTCGTGCTCCACGAGATGCCCTTTGACAATGACGGCGTGATCTCCTGGGAGCTTCTGGTGGAGCGGCTTAACTCCGACCTGGCGAACACCCTGGGCAACCTGGTGAACCGGACTATTTCCATGTCCAATAAATACTTTGGCGGCGTGGTGGAAAACACCGGGGTCACGGAGCCGGTGGACGAGGAGCTGAAACGGGTGGCCTGCGAGGCGGCGGGCAAGGTGAGCGCCAAGATGGACGAGCTGCGGGTGGCCGACGCCATCAGTGAGATCTTTGTGCTGTTCAAGCGCTGCAACAAATACATTGACGAGACCATGCCCTGGGCCCTCGCCAAGGACGAGGCGAAGAAGCCCCGCCTGGCGACGGTGCTCTACAACCTGGTGGAGGGAATCTGCATGGGCGCAAGTCTCCTGGAGTCCTTCATGCCTTCCACCTCGAAGAAGATTTTGGCCCAGGTGAACGGAACCAAGCGGAGTCTGGAGGAGCTTAAGACTTTCGGCCTCTATCCCTCCGGCGGCAGGGTGACGGAGAAGCCGGAGATCCTTTTTGCCCGTCTGGACGTGAACGAGGTCTTGAAGGACGTGGAGGAAAAGTTCGCAAGGGCTGCGGGGGAAAACGCCGGGGAAGCCGGGAATGCGGAGGCGGCCGGGAACGCAGAAGCCGCCGGGATGGATGTCGAGGCGAAGCCGGAGGTTTCCATCGAGGATTTCGGAAAGCTCCAGTTCCAAGTGGGCGAGGTCGTGGCCTGCGAGGCCGTGAAGAAGTCCAAGAAGCTGCTCTGCTTCCAGGTGAAGGTGGGAAGCCGGGTGCGCCAGATCGTCTCCGGCATCAAGGCCCACTACACGCCGGAGGAAGTCGTCGGCAAGAAGGTCATGGTCATCACCAACCTAAAGCCGGCCAAGCTGGCGGGCCTCCTCTCGGAGGGAATGCTCCTCTGCGCCGAGGACGCCGAGGGCAACCTGGCGCTCATGACGCCGGACAAGGATATGCCGTCGGGAGCGGAGATCTGTTGAGTTTTGCAACTGCTGAAGTGGATTCCCGCACCTGAATCCGAAATACCTACAATAATAAAGGAGAACACTATGGAGATCAAAAAGGTAACGGACAAAGCGTTTCAGAAGTACGGGGCCGTGATTGAGGGGATAGATTTCTCGGAGCTTCTGGCCTGGGGGAAGACGACACCCGCACCGGACGAGGTGGTCTATGAGCCGTCTGTGAAGGAGGCAGAGGCCCTTGACGTCGCAGAGGACATCCGCCGTCAGGTCTACGGGGAGATGGCCATTCAGATCGGCTATTGCAACGGAAAGAATCACAAGAACGACACCCTGGAATATCACCGGGGCGAGGAACTGGATATTGCGGTGACGGATCTGATCGTGGTGCTGGGGAGCCGCAAGGACATGGACTCCCTGACCTCCTTTGACTTGGCGAAGGCGGAAGCGTTCTTCGTGCCTGCGGGAACGGCGGTCATGATCTACAGCGACACCCTGCATTATGCGCCCTGCAGTGCGGGCGACGGCGTGTTTCAGTGCATCATCGTGCTGCCGGAGGGCACCAATTTCCCCAGCGAGAAGGAAAATGTGCAGAGGACGGAGGAGGACAAGCTGCTCTGCATGAAGAACAAGTGGGTGCTGACCCACCCGGACAGTGGGGAGGACTTCTATCCCGGACTGAAGGGCGATATTTTAATGGTATAGGAAGTGCGCAGAGCCTGCCCCGGCAAAGCGGGGGCATTCTTTGAGGGACGATGGTCAATGACAGATTATTTTGTCGTTGCATAAGAAGCGGCACAAATGACGGGATGAGAGAGGACGCTATGATTTTCGATACGCATGCCCACTATGACGACAGGGCGTTTGACGGGGACCGGGAGGAACTTTTGGGTTCTCTTTTGGAGCGGGGGATCGGCCGGGCGGTGAACATTGCCTGCAGCCTGTCTTCCATCCGGAGGACGCTGGAGCTGACGGAGAAGTATCCTTATCTATATGGGGCGGCGGGGGTCCATCCCACGGATACCGGGGAGCTTGGCGAGGAAAATTTCGGGGAGATCGGAAAGGCCCTCGCCCACCCGAAGGTCGTGGCCCTGGGCGAGATCGGCCTGGATTATCACTGGGACGCCCCGGAGCGGCCCCTTCAGAAGAAATGGTTTGACCGGCAGCTCGCTCTGGCGAGGGAGACGGGGATGCCGGTGGTGCTCCACAGCCGGGATGCGGCCAAGGATACGCTGGAGATGGTGAAAAGCGCCGGGGGAATCGAGCTTTCCGCCGTGATGCACTGTTTTTCCTATGGTGTGGAGCTGGCCAGGGAGTACCTGGACATGGGGTATTACCTGGGCGTGGGCGGGGTGATCACTTTTGCCAACGGCCGCAGGCTCAAGGAGGTGGTCTCCTACATGCCTATGGAGCGGCTTCTTCTGGAGACGGACTGCCCGTACCTGGCTCCGGCCCCTTTTCGGGGGAAGCGGAATTCTTCCCTGAATCTGCCCTATGTGGTGAGGGCCGTTGCGGAGATTAAGGGGATTACGGAGGCGGAGGTGGAGCGGATTACTTGGGAGAACGCCTGCCGCTTCTACCGGCTTTCCCCGGAGGGAGAGGTCCATGATTGGAATGTCGGAGAGGAACGGGTCTGCGGCCGCCGGAGCGGGGAGGAAGTAGGGGACAGCGAACAACACACCGGGGGAGATCAGGCCTGCGGACAGCGCACCGGGGAAGAGGAGTGAGATATGGCAGAGCTTGGAAATCCAAGAAGTACCATTGAGATCATTCAGAAGCATGGGTTCCTGTTTCAGAAAAAGTTCGGACAGAATTTTCTCATTGACCCTCACGTCCTTGAGAAGATCATTCGGGCGGCGGGGATCACAGGTGAGGACTTTGTCCTGGAGATCGGGCCGGGCATCGGGACCATGACCCAGTATCTGGCCGAGGCGGCCGGGCATGTGTGTGCCGTGGAGATCGACCGGAACCTGATTCCGATCCTTCATGAGACTCTGGCCGGTTACGAGAACGTGTCTGTGCTCAATGAGGACATTCTGAAGGTGGATGTGGCGGCGCTCGTCCGGGAGAGGAATGGCGGACGCCCCATCAAGGTGGTGGCAAACCTGCCCTATTATATCACGACGCCGATCATCATGGGGCTCTTTGAGAGTCATGTGCCCCTTAAGAGCGTCACGGTCATGGTGCAGAAGGAGGTGGCCGACCGGATGAAGAGCGGTCCCGGGAGCAAGGATTACGGGGCGCTTTCCCTGGCGGTCCAGTACTATGCCGAGGCCTATCTGGCGGCCAACGTGCCGCCCAACTGTTTTATGCCGAGGCCGAAGGTGGGGTCTGCGGTCATCCGTCTGACCTGCCATAAGGAGCCGCCGGTGAAGGTGAAGGATGAGAGGCTCATGTTCCGGCTGATCCGGGCTTCCTTTAACCAGAGGCGAAAGACTCTGGCCAACAGTCTGGGGAATTCCCCGGAACTTTCGTTTACGAAGGAAGAGATCGGGGCGGCTCTTGAAGAAATGGGGCTTTCTCCTACGGTGCGGGGGGAGGCCCTTACCCTTGAGCAGTTTGCGGAGCTGGCAGACCGGCTGGCCGCTGCAGTTACAGAAGCGTGAACATGTCCCCGCAGCGAAAGCTGCGGGGATTTTGTCTGAGAAAACCGATCAGGTGATTTTGCAGCAGGCGGCCAGTTCTGTCCTGATTTCTTTGAAAGGCCTTACCGGAAGCGGATTTTCCGGGTGTTCTCCCAGGTGCTTCTCCATCCATACCATGTTATACCAGCGAGAAAATTTATACCCGCATTGATAAAATTCACCCACAAAGCGATACCCGAGGTGTTCATGGAATTGGATGCTGTTTCTGGTCAGGTATTCGTCGTCCGCCTCGGGACAGGCGATGCAGGCGTTCAGGTTGGTGATATGCTGGAGGGCGAGGGTGCGTTCCAGAGCCAGGTACAGCTCTTTTCCGATGCCCTGTTTTTTACAGTCCCTTTTTACATAGAGACTGGTTTCCACGGCCCAGTCTGCGGCGGTGCGCTCGTTGAAGGCACCTGCATAGGCGTAGCCGACCGGTGCGCCGTCCTGCTCGGCAATGAGATAAGGATATTTTTCAAGCGTCCGGCAGATCCGCTGCCGGAATTCATCAATGGAGGGCACGTCATATTCAAAGGTGATAGCTGTGTTCCTTACGTAGGGGGCGTAGATTTCGAGGAGCGCTTCCGCATCGTTCGGCGTTGCGATCCGAATTGTTGTTTCCATCCTCAAATTTCCTTTATCCTTTCGCCCTCTTCTTTTTTGTAACGTGCCAGTTCTGCCTGCAGACGTCTGACTTCAGTTTCCATCTTCTGTCTTTCCAATTCCGCTTTTTTTCGTTCTTCCGCACGTCCTTCTTTGCGGCCTTCTTCCCGAATTCGTGCTTCTCGATCCCAGGATTT
>CAJUOF010000246.1 GCA_910587905.1 uncultured Lachnospiraceae bacterium | reverse complement strand
CGACAGCTTGAAGACCATGTCCAAGGGCACGAAGGAGAAGGTGCAGCTCATCATGGTCATGAGCAGGAACGCGGACCTTTACGTGCTGGACGAGCCCATCGGGGGCGTGGACCCGGCGGCCAGGGATTATATCCTGGACACCATCGTGTCCAACTACAATCCGGAGTCGACCATTCTCCTCTCCACCCATCTGATTGCGGACGTGGAGCAGATTTTGGACGACGTGATCTTTATCAGAGAGGGAAGCATCCTGCTGGCAGAACCGGCAGAAAGGCTTCGGAAGGAGCGGGGATGTTCCGTTGACGAGGCGTTCCGGGAGGTGTTCCGATGTTGAGAAAACTGTTGAAATATGATTTTAAGGCCAATCTCTTTTATTTTCTCCTGATGTACGGCGTGCTGATGGGGATTGCGGTGGTGGCGAGGCTTTCCATCGCCATGGCCGACACCAGGTATTTCGGGTTTGTCAATGAATACACATTGACACTGATGACTGTGGCCGGTTCCGCCGTTTTGTATCTTTTGGCATGCGGAGCCGTGATGGTTCTCACGCTCCTCCTTGTCGCCATGCGGTTTTATAAAAATCTGATGGGGCCGGAGGGCTATCTTTCCTTCACGCTTCCGGTATCGGAGGGTGCGCACCTGGCCTCCAAGATGCTAAGCGGCGTGCTCTTCCTTCTTCTGAGTTCGTTTATGATCTTTGTCTCGGCTTCCGTTGCAACGGCGGGACTGGAGATCTGGGATGGCTTTACCCTGTCCTTCTTCCGGAGCGTCATCCATGCGCTCCGCATGGACCATCCGCTGGTCGTGATCCTGTATCTGCTGGAGGGCTTTATGACGGTGCTGGAGGTGGTGGCGGTGATCTACGTGTCCGTCTGCGTCGGCCAGCTTGCCGCAAAGCACCGGGTGCTGGGAGCCATCGGAATCTTCCTGGCCATTTACCTGGTGGTCGGCATGGTCACCACCCTGGGAAGCGTGATCTTCATGCGGCTTCTGGAGGGGCAGGAGGGGACGGTTCTCTATTACAGCGTGACCAGCATCGCCGCCATTTTGTTCCGGGGCCTTGTGACGGCCGGAAGCCTTGCGGGTTCCCTGCTGCTCATGAAGCGGAGGTTGAATCTGGAGTGACGTTGTATTTATTTTTATGCAACATCTATATTTTTTCATAAATTTCCATGTTTAAACTGGATAAAGTAGATGATGTGTGCTATACTTGAACTCGTAATAATTGCAGAACCGGGCCGTTTGCCGATGCTTGTTTTTCTTCAAAGTGCAGAGGGGGGAAAATGAGAAGAGCAGATCAGCGTGAGGTTTGCGAATCAATCTGAAAAGGAAGGTGGGCAATTGGAAAATTATACCAAGTATAAGCTAAAAGGGAACGACGAGCTGGTGTCCTTATTGGCCGATAAGGACAATCTGTTCCTCGTTGCCTGTAACAAATGCTTTAAGGAGTTTGAATCTGTCGATGAGCCGGATCTGGGCGAGTTCGAGAAGATCGCCGCGGGAGAGGGGAAGACCGTCGTCGGCAGTGTGAAGGTTGACTTTTTGTGCAACAAGACCCAGACGGAGAGGAAGCTTGCGGACATGATTCCGGAAGGCGCGGAGCATGTCTTCGTGATCTCCTGTGGCCTTGGCGTCCAGACGGTTGCGGACTTGGCGGGAAAGCCCGTCTATGCGGCCTGTGATTCCCTCAATTACAGAGGACGCCACGGCATGGCCCTCACCGAGAGACGCTGCGACGCCTGTGCCCAGTGCTACCTGAACGTGACCGGCGGTGTCTGTCCCATCGTGGACTGCTCCAAGAGCCTGGTCAACGGACAGTGCGGCGGCGCCAAGGACGGAAAATGCGAGGTGGACCCGGACAAGGATTGTGCCTGGGAGAAGATTTACCGGAAACTGGAAAAACAGGGCCGTCTCTCCGAGTTTCTGGAGCAGCCCGTGCAGCTCAGGGATTACTCCAAAGTGGATTTCAAGTTCGTGAACGATTATGTGAAATCCATCCGGGAGAACAGGCTGGACGGCTATTACGGCGGCATCCATCCTTCCGAGCGCAAGGAATTCACGGAGAATCTTCCGCTCCGGAAGTTCCCGGACCCGGAGACGGTGGTCATTCCTCTTTCCATGCACGCGGGCGCTCCGGCCAATCCCGTGGTGCAGGTGGGCGACGCGGTGAAGGTCGGCCAGGTGATCGGCGAGGCGGCGGGCTTCATCAGCGCTCCGGTCCATTCCAGTGTCAGCGGCACGGTTACTGCCATTGAAGAGCACGGACATGCCACCAGGGGCAAATGTCTCTCCGTGGTGATCAAATCCGATGGAAAAAACACTCTGCACGAATCGGTGAAACCCGGGAAGGACCTGGACAGCCTGACTCCGGACGAGATCGTGGAGATCGTCAAGAACGCGGGAATCGTGGGCATGGGCGGCGCCGGATTCCCCACGTCCGTGAAGTTAAAACCTCCCAAGCCCGTGGACACCATCCTCTTAAATGGCTGTGAATGCGAACCGCTCCTCACGGCGGACCACCGGGTGCTTTTGGAGTTTGCGGACGACGTGGTATTTGGCCTTAAGGCCATCATCAAGACGGTGGGTGCCGAGAAGGGCATCATCGTCATTGAGGACAACAAGCCGGATGCCATTGAGCTGATGAGGAAGAAGACGGAAGGCATTGACAACATCGAGGTGGTCGTGGCGAAGACCAAGTATCCCCAGGGCGCTGAGAAGATGCTCATCAAGCGGGTCATGAAAAGACAGGTGCCAAGCGGCGGCCTTCCCGCGGACGTGGGATGCGTCGTGAGCAACATCAGTACCACCAAGGCCATCTCCGACGCGATCCAGAAGGGCATGCCCCTGGTGGAGCGCGTGACCACCGTGACGGGCGAGCGGTTAAAGAAGCCCGGCAACTACATCGTGAAGATCGGCACCAGTACCAAGGAGCTTCTCGACTACTGCGGCGGCGTGGAGGAAGGCGAAGTGACCATCAAGGCCGGCGGCCCCATGATGGGCTTTGTCCTCTCCGACGTGGACGTGCCGATCATGAAGGGCTCCAACGGTATCATCGCCGTTGACACCGACCATACCGCGGAGCAGCCCTGCATCAAGTGCGGACGCTGCATGGACGTGTGTCCCATGGAGCTTTCTCCCCTGTATTTCGCGAAGTACGCGGATGAGGAGAATTGGCAGGGCATGAAGGACAAGAGCGTCATGGATTGTATCGAGTGCAGATGCTGTGAATACATCTGTTCCTCCAAGATCCCGCTGGTGAGCAAGATAAAAGCCGGAAAAAATGCAGTAAGGGGGATGAAGTGATATGTTAATTACCCAGTTGAAGGCAAAGGAAACCATCGTATCACTGGCAGCCGGGAAAAAGGTTTTTATCGTCAACTGCCATGGATGCAAGGAAGTGCATTTTCCGGAGGCGGAGGCCAATGAGCTGGAAAAGGAGCTTGCGGATGCGGGGAACGTGACCGGGATCCTCACCACGGATTATATCTGCAATCCGGACAACATGAAGCTTCGCCTGGAAGCGCATAGGAGCGAGATCGACGCGGCCGACGCGGTGCTGGTGCTTTCCTGTGGCGTCGGCGTGCAGACGGTGGCCGCCTACCTGGAGGACAAGAAGGTCTACGCGGCCTGTGACACCTATCCCCTTCCGGGCTTCCAGGGCGTGACGCCCCTGGAGTACAACTGTGACCAGTGCGGGGAATGTTACCTGAACCTGACCGGGGGGATCTGTCCCATCACGGCCTGCTCCAAGAGCCTGGTCAACGGACAGTGCGGCGGTTCCAAGGACGGCAAATGTGAAGTGGACGGCAACATGGAATGCGGCTGGGAGCGCATCTACAGGCGGCTCGCCCAGCTGGGACGTCTGGACGTCCTGAAATGTCCGACCCAGGTGCGCAATTTTGCGACTGACGACGAAGTATCCAAATAGAAAACCCGTTACGGAAACGACGAAAGTCGTTCCCCATAAAAATTATGATTAGGAGTAATGGCTCATGAAAATTACGGAAGCATTTGAACGTGGCGAATTTGTAGTTACTGCAGAAGTGGGACCGCCGAAGGGATTTCACATTGAGCACGTGCTGGAGGAGGCCAAGACCTATCTGAGCGGCATTACGGCGGTGAACGTGACGGATAATCAGTCTTCTGTCATGCGTCTCGGTTCCCTGGCGACCTGCAAGGCCTTGAAGGACGAGGGGCTGACGCCCATCTTCCAGCTCACCTGCCGTGATAGGAACCGCATTGCCTTGCAGTCCGACCTCTTAAGCGCGGCGATGTTCGGGATCGAGAATCTGCTCCTCCTCACCGGCGACCACACGAAGCTGGGCGACCACAAGGCGGCGAAACCCGTGTTCGATCTGGACTCCGTGTCCCTGATCCACACGGTGAAGCAGCTTGAGTCGGGCGTGGACCTTGGCGGAAACGAGCTGGTGGGCGAGCCGCCCAAGTTTGCCAAGGGCGCGGTGGTATCCCCCTGCAGCGATTCCGTGGACGCGCAGCTTGCGAAGATGGAGCGGAAGGTCGCGGCGGGCTGTGATTATTTCCAGACTCAGGCCGTGTTCGAGCCGGAGAAGTTCATCCAGTTCATGGAGAAGGCGAAACAGTTCGGAAAGCCGGTCCAGGTGGGCATCATCATTCCCAAATCCGCGGGGATGGCCAAGTTCATGAACAACAACGTGGCCGGCATCCATGTTCCCGACGAGATGATCGAGGAGCTGAAGGCGGACAAGGAGAAGACCAAGGCCGGCATCACCGGCGTGGAGATCGCCGCCCGCATCATCAAGGAATGCAAGCCTTACTGCCAGGGCGTACATATCATGGCTCTCGGATGGGAGTCCAAGGTTCCGGATCTCTTAAAGGCAGCCGGGATCTAAGTGAATATTACGGAAAACGATCAGCAACCAGTGCCGGGCCGCGGAGTGTCATCTGCGGCCCGGCACTGGTCGTTGTGCCTGCACGCTATGGCGAATCAAAAAATCAACGTGTCTGCGAAAGTGGCTGCTCCCTGACGGAGACACGGAAAACCTTCAACCGCACAGGCGGAAAATTTTCGAAAAATTCATAAATTCACGGAAAATTT
>CAJUOF010000245.1 GCA_910587905.1 uncultured Lachnospiraceae bacterium | reverse complement strand
CTTTCCCTACACGACGCTCTTCCGATCTCTCTTAATTTACTGTTGGAATTAATTGCCATAGTCAGTACACCTCCGGTCTGTATTTCGGATGCTAAAATCAGAATTTATCCATCATATCGTTGAATTTCTCCAATTCCGCAGGATCCATATGGTAGCCGTTTTTCTCTTCGGGATATGCGCCGCTGCGGACATCCATGGCCCAGTTCATGTAGGCTTCACACAGGAACGGAAGCAGTTCGGCATAGGTCTTCGCATGGGATGCAGGCTTCGGCATCATTCCGAAAGTATCCATGTCTACCATCTCAGAACCGTCACAGGGTGCACCGGCGGCGATGGAAACGACGGGAACCGTCAGCTTCTCGGCGATGGCCTGGGAGACTTCCATGGGGGTCAGCTCGATTGTCATGCCGCCCATGCCATTCTCCTGGTATTCATATCCCCATTTGAAAATCCGGAATGCGTCCTCTGCGGTCCGTCCAACCTTTTTGTAACCGGTCGCGTTGGTCTGCCAGCCGGAAACGGCGCCGATATGTCCGTAGGTCGGAACGTAGTTGTCGGACATGAATTTTAACATGTCATTGGTAATGCCCATGGGCAGCATGGAGTCTGCCCCCATCATGGTCCACTGAGCGCCCCAGCGGACGGCCAGAGATTTGTCTGCGTAGCAGGCAGCGGGCATATAGTAGTTAATATGGATGATCTTTGTGTATTCACGATATTTCTGAATGGTCAGGGAACCGCAGACCAGCTCTGCTTCCAGATCCAGGCCGCCCCGCAGGGCAACGAGAGACGGAGTGCGCAGGATGTCACAGCCTACCATTTCCGCGGCAAGGCCGAAGATCGGCCCCAGTTCTGCCGGGCACATCTGAACGATCTTTTCCCCCTTTTTCTTCATGGATTGGAGAACGTGAAGGCTCTTGCGGCTTTTCGATGCAGTGGACATTTTAATGTTTTGTTTTTCAACTTCCATTGTAAATACCTCCCAAATTATTTGTGAAAAAAGAGCTCCTTTTGTCTATTTTATATCATTGATGGAAAAACGATAAAATACCTAAAATTCGGTATTTCGTTCGCTTCTGGATTATTGTATAGTAAAAATACCAAAAGTTATGTAGATGCCGAGTAGATTAAAAAAGGAGTTTTTATCATGGAAGGTCCTCCGAAAATTATGCATTCGTTTCCGGAAACAGAAAAAAAATCTTCTCGCAGCTGTGCAGACGCATTCAATCTTGTCCGGGAGTGCAGCAAGGAACATACGCCAAGGAGTTTCTGCATTAAACTGCTGGAGCTTTTAAAAACACTTTGCCCTTATGATATGGCCGCAATTCTTTTTTTTGATGCCAATAACAAAATTTCCGGCATGCATACCGCTGGCAGGAAGCGCCGGGAACTGAAAAAATATCTGGTGGAATACACGCAGGATTTTACGGAAAAATTGCCGGAATTCAATCTTTTTGCTAATATGAAGGAAACGTCAGGTTTCCTTTTTTCTGGCGTTATCGACTGGCAGAACCTCTCCGATGATGAATTTAAAAAACAACATATCGCCCCGCTGAACCTGCGGTACTCCATGAGTTTTTGCTTCTTTGACTTGTCGGGAACTTATCGGGTGGTTTTTGCGCTGGACCGGGTCAGAGATGTTCCGTTTTCGGAAGAGGAGCAGAATTGCCTGGGACTGGCTCTTCCTGTCCTGAACAATATCCACCGGAATTTCTTTTACAGTGGGATTGACGACGCAAAGGGTTCTTTGCAGACACCGTGGAAACAATATCATCTGACTCCTCGGGAGGAAGAAATCATGGCGCTCTTATGCCAGGGAATGACCACGCAGAATATCAGCTCCGCCCTTTATATCAGCGTCGGCACAACTTATAAGCATGTAGCGAATATCCTTAAGAAAGCGGGGGTAACCTCCAAGCAGGAACTGATCGTAAGAATTATGGGGAGACAGGAATTTTGAAATGATAATTTTTGCGTGAAAGGCTTTTTATGACTGGAAAAACGGAAACGTATCTTGAATAATAAAATGAATTATGCTATGATAGCGAAGGATCGGTCAAAGCAGACGAGGTATCTGACCGGAATTCGCAGGGAAAGGAATTTATTGTTATGAGTCAGCGGAAGGTAGATCGGTATAAAGAGCAGAAGGCAAGACGGAAAGAGCTGGTGGAGAAGGAGCGGAAGCAGAGGAAGCGCATGAAGGCGCTGGTGATCGCAATTGTCATCGTGGTGATTGCCGGAGTCGGCACGGGGATCGGCTTTACCATCCGCAACCAATATATCAAGATCCAGAACGCAAAGCCGGATTACTCCAGCAGTTCTCTGGTGGTTCAGGACATGGCCGGCATTCTGACAGAAGAGACCAGTGCGGCGGGGGATGAGACGGAAGCCGCCGAGGGAGCAGAGACGGAGTCGGGAGAGACGGACGCCGCAGAGGAGACGACGCCTGCCGAAACAGAGACAGCAGATTAAACGTGAGCGGAGGGAACCTTGGACGGGCCCTCCGTTTTGGTATGCACATCTGGAACTGGGTGAAAATCAACGTTTCTTCACGATTATAACACAGTTTTGTCACATTTGATTGGTATCCTGATAGCATCAAAAACGAAAACTTCTGAAAAAATGCCAGAGAGAAAGGACAGGATCATATGAACGATTATTACGGAAACGACAATATCCAGGACGGATACCAGCAGGAGACCGGTTCTTCGTCCTCTGTGTATACCTATATTCCCACAGAGCCCATTGAGCCGAACAGTATCAAAAAGCCGGAAAAGAAAAAAAAGAAAAGCGGCGGTTTTTTCAAGAAGCTGGGAGTCTTCCTCCTCTGCGGCGTGCTCTTTGGAGGCGCGGGGGCGGGCGCTTTCATCGGAGTCATGAAGGTGAGCGGCTATGAGAAAAAACTCCAGGATGCCGTGGATGCGGCGAACCAGGAGACAAAGGTGGCGAAGGTGGAGCAGGCGGAGACGACTCCCGTCAGCACCGGAGGAAGCGCTGCTTCCTCCGGGAATGTGGTCGCCGACGTGGCGGAGAATGCGATGCCCTCCATCGTGGCCATCACCAACACCCAGATGTACGAAAGCGATGGCTGGGAGTCTTTCTTTTACGGATACGGAGGATACGGAAACCGGGAGATGAGTGGAAGCGGCTCCGGCATCATCGTGGGACAGAATGAGACGGAGCTTCTGGTACTGACCAATTATCACGTGATCGACGGGGCGGATTCTCTGACTGTGACCTTTACCGACGGAAATACGGCGGAGGCCCAGGTGAAGGGGACTGCGGAGGACAATGATCTGGCGGTGATCGCCATTCCCCTGGAGTCCATGAATGCGGATACTCTCGGGGCGATCAAGATCGCAACCCTTGGAGATTCCAACGCCCTGCGGGTGGGTGACGAGGTGATCGCCATCGGAAATGCCCTGGGCTACGGTCAATCCCTGACTTATGGCCATGTCAGCGCCTTAAGCCGGGAGGTGACCATTGAGAATCGGACTCTCACCCTGCTCCAGACGGATGCGGCCATCAATCCGGGAAACAGCGGCGGCGCCCTTCTAAATATGAAGGGGGAGCTGATTGGAATCAATTCTGCCAAGTACTCCAGCGAGGACGTGGAGGGCATGGGGTTTGCAATTCCTGTGTCGGAGGCGGAGGAAATCATTTACAGCCTGATGACCAAGCAGACCAGGCAGAGTGTGTCGGAGGACGAGGCTTCCTGGCTGGGCATCAACGGCGTGGACATGAATGGAAACAATGCAAAGCAGTACAATATGCCGGAGGGTGTTTACGTCTACAGCCTTGTCGAGGATGGGCCGGCGGCGGCTTCCGAGCTCATGGAGCGGGATATTATCACGGCGGTCGAGGGAAGCAGAGTATCTTCCATGAATGAATTAAAAACCATGCTTTCCTATTATGCGGGCGGTACACAGATCGAACTGACTGTGCAGCGGCTGGAAGAGAATGAATATGTGGAGAAAAAGATTTCTGTCACTCTGGGTTACCGGAAGGATTACCAGGAACAGGAAGGACGGGTGATTCCGGAAATTCCGGATCAGCACTGATGAAACGCATCGCACAAGAAGCATAGGGCAGTGGCCTGCGGCGCCTGGGGAACCGGCGCTGCAGGTTCTTTGCGTTACGGGGATTCCGCAGACAAGTGCTGCGTCGGTTCATAAAAAGTTTACTTGTCCCACAGGTACAACTCATATATAATAGAACAAGAGTGCAAAAAGAGGAGAAATTTATGTCAGACCAACAGGATAAAACAAAAGAAGAACTGCAGGATGAGACTGCAGAGGAAGAGTATGAGAAGGTTTGTTTCGTGTGCAGGAGGCCGGAGAGCCGAACCAATAAGATGATCACCATGCCGGGGAATATCAGCATCTGTCCGGAGTGTATGCAGAAGGCATTTGACAGCTTTGAGCAGAATGGCTCCATCTCGGGATTAAATTTCTCGGGACTTGGCAATTTTTCCGGGAACGGCCTTTATGGAAGTGGAAAGCCGTCTGGAAACAGTTCCGGAGACGGCAAGGTGAAGGAAGCGGTTTCCGAGGAAAACGGCGCTTTGGCAGAGGACTGTGATTCGGAGGAAGAGAGTCCCTCCGAAGGTGGCGATTTTGGAAATGGGCGTCCCGGTGCCATCGACCTGTCGACTCTCTCCGGTCTGCCGGGAGTGGGATTTATCAATCTCTCCGACCTGCTGGGCGGGGAGCGGGAGATTCCTCAGAGGCAGAGGCTAAAAAAGAAGAAAAAAGAAAAGAAGGAGAAGGTTCCCTTTGACCGTCGGGCGATTCCGGCCCCCCACGAGATCAAGCGGATGCTGGATGAGTACGTGGTCGGGCAGGACCAGGCGAAGAAGGCCATTTCCGTGGCGGTTTACAACCACTATAAGCGGGTTGCGGCCGACGGGGAGGATGGCGTGGAGATCGAGAAGTCCAATATGCTGCTTCTTGGCCCCACCGGAAGCGGGAAGACCTATCTGGTGAAGACCCTGGCGAAACTGCTGAACGTACCTCTGGCCATTGCAGACGCCACCTCGCTGACGGAGGCGGGATATATCGGGGACGATATTGAGAGTGTGGTGTCCAAGCTACTACAGGCATCCGGGAATGATGTGGAGAAGGCGGAGCAGGGTATCATCTATATCGACGAGATCGACAAGATTGCCAAAAAGCGCAACACCAACACCAGGGACGTCAGTGGAGAGTCGGTTCAGCAGGAGCTTCTCAAAATGCTGGAGGGCAGTGAGGTGGAGGTTCCGGTGGGTTCCAACAGCAAGAATGCCATGGTGCCTATGACTACGGTGAATACCAGCAATATTCTTTTTATCTGCGGCGGTGCATTTCCGGAGCTGGAGGAAATCATCAAGGAACGGCTGACCAAGGAATCTTCCATCGGCTTCCGGGCGGAGCTCAAGGACAAATATGATAAGGAAGAGAATCTTCTCTGTAAGGCTGAAGTGGAAGATCTGAAAAAATTCGGCATGATCCCGGAGTTTCTGGGGCGGCTTCCGATCATCGTTTCTCTGGAGGCGCTGACTAAGGACTTCATGGTGCGCATCCTGAAAGAACCGAAAAACGCCATTCTCAGACAGTATGAGAAGCTTCTCCAGATGGATGAGGTTCAGCTCGTATTCGAGGATGAGGCTTTAGAATCCATTGCTGAGAAGGCCATGGAGCGGCACACAGGAGCCAGAGCTCTTCGGGCGATCTTGGAGGAATATATGCTGGACATTATGTACGAGATCCCGAAGGATGACAATATCGGACGGGTGACGATCACAAAATCTTATATTGATAAGACGGGAGGCCCCTTAATTGATCTGCGGGGAGTTATGAGATTGGGCGTTCAGGCATAAACTGATATGATGAAGCTGAAAGGCCCACTGGATGGAGAGAAAGCAGACAAGGGAAATCAATAAAACTCAGACAGATCAATTCGAAAAAATACAGAGGAAAAAGACAGGACCATGTGTTTTGTCGCAGACGGCACTGCCGGAGCCGGAATCTTCTGATGAGGTGGCAGCGTGCAGAGAACGGATCCTTTCAGAGGATTATGAAGATTTCATTTTTCCCTCCGATCTGTATGAGACAGATGTGACTTTGCCGAGATTGTTTTGTGTGGAACAGGCATCGAAGACCACGGCGGTTATTCATGTGAGCAAGGAGCTATTGCCGCCCTTGTCCGTTCAGTTTTATAATTATGCGGCGATTCCCAGACTGTATGGTTTGATGGACATCACCAATATGGAAGCCTCCGGGATTCTTCGGGCCAGAAACCAGCCGGTATTAAATCTTACGGGCGCAGGTGTGCTCATTGGATTGATCGATACGGGGATCGATTACCAGAATCCGGTGTTTATGGATTCCGTCGGGCGGACCAGGATTGTGAGGATTTGGGATCAGACGGTTCAGACGGGAAGATTGCCGGAAGGGTTTCAGTACGGCAGCGAATATACAAAGGAAGAGATTGATGCGGCTATCGCCTCGCCGGAAAGCCTTACCTTGGTGCCGTCGACGGACGAGGACGGGCATGGAACCTTTCTGGCTTCCATAGCGGCGGGGAGTGATTTGCCGGAGGAAGAATTTACGGGGGCGGCTCCCGCGGCATCCATCGCCATGGTGAAGCTGAAACCGGCCAAAGAATATTTGAGAAATTATTTTCTGATTAAGGAGGGAGCCATCGCTTACCAGGAGACGGACTTGATGATGGGCGTCCGTTACCTGACAGAATTGGCCAGGCGTCTCTCCATGCCCCTCGTGATACTGATCGGAGTGGGGACCAACTGGGGGGACCACGCGGGGAGTGCTCCCCTGGGGTGCATGCTGAATACGGCGACGAAACAGATCGGCACTGCGGTGGTGATTGCAGCAGGGAATGAATCCAACCGGGCGCATCATTATTTTGGAAAGATTAATGCCGAGGGCGGAAATGATTATGTGGAGATTCGTGTTCCCCAGAACGAGAGTGGAATTACCATGGAGCTTTGGGCGGAAGCCCCGGAGGTCTACAGTGTGCAGATTCTTTCGCCCACGGGGGAAAGCACTGCCAGAGTGGTTCCGCGGCTCAATTTAAACAGTGTTTTCCAGTTTACCATGGAAAAGACCGTGATTTATGTGGATTACCAACTGATCGAACAGGAATCCGGCAGCACAGTAGTGCGGATCCGTATGGCAGATCCGACGCCTGGGATTTGGACGTTGGTGGTTTATAATGGAGCATACACGGACGGACGATTTCATATCTGGCTTCCCATCGAAGGGTTTATGGAGGAGGATACGGAATTTTTACGGCCCAACCCGGACACGACCCTGACGGTACCCTCGTCGGCGGAAGGGCCGATTACGTTCGGGGCAGATAATCACAGACAGAATAGTATCTATATTCATTCCGGACGGGGGTTTACCAGGACGGATCGGATCAAGCCGGATCTGGTGGCGCCTGGCGTAGACATTTACGGCGCCCTTCCGGGAGGACGCTTCGGTGTGAAGAGCGGAACCAGCATCGCCGCGGCTCACGGAGCGGGTGCAGCGGCCCTTCTTCTGGAATGGGGTCTTTTGCAGGGAAACTATAGGGGGATGAGAAATAAAGATATTAAAAGCCTGATGATACGGGGAGCGATCAGAAGCCGGACGGCCTCCTACCCAAATCGGTCTTCGGGCTATGGGGCACTGGACGTGTTTCATATCTTCGAGACAATATCCCTATAGGAGAAAAGAAGCGCCTTTTCACAGGGGACAGTCTGTTCATGTTACCTGTTTATCTAATGAATATGCACTGTAGTATCAGCAGCAAATTCAGTCGCATGCAGGCTGAATGTTACAGGATATCGTGAGAAATTCCATGGGTTCTCACATAGCGGGCAAACACTTCGATGACTTCATGGGGATAAGGCGCTTCTGTATGCCAATGCTTGCTTCCAGTCATTTCTTCCAAAAGATCGGCTCCACCATATTTCATAATGGTATCCCGGACATCACGGATGTTTTTAGAAACACTGTTGACAGTGGTGCCGTGCCGTTGGGCGATAGGCTCGTAAATGGCTTGGCGAATGTTTGAGAGACGGTTCAAGTCTTCCGCAGCCATCAACACGGCTTCCATGAAGATTCGGCCCGCAACGCGGTGGCGGTAGATTCTGGCCGAATAGAAAAAGTTTGGCAGATTTGTTGTATGCCTGTTAGTGTTATTGTTCGTGTTGTTAATGAACTTTTTATTCATATGGCAGGTTCTCCTTTCGTATTTTACAGACTGTCCCCTATACAAGGAAAAAGGGAAAACGAAGAAAAATCAAGAGGAAAAGTCAAAATTATTGATCTGATCATAATTTTTTTATGCCAGGCAGAACGGATGAACAGAACGGAAAGTCCTTGTAAAAAGATTGACGATATCCTATAATAAAAGGAAATGAACGGCTGGGTGATTTTGGATAGGAAAAGCCGATCCTGTTTAAGGAGAATCGTATGAAAAATGATATGAAATTAAAAGGGTGGCTGCAAAGATTTTTGGGGTGGCCGCTCTATATGGGGATTTTGGTCCTGGCTATGACGGCTGTGGCCTATGTGTTCAACCTGAAAGCAGGTTTTGTCTGTACGGTGCTGGCGGCAGTCTATTTTGTGATTGCCTTCTGGTTTTATTTCGCCAAGAGGCCCCTTGTGATGCGGGAGCTGTTGCTGTTTGCGGTCAATCATGCGCAGATTCAAAAGCAGTTATTGTCAGATCTGGATGTACCCTATGCCCTCTTGGACGAGCAGGGGCGGGTACTCTGGATCAACAAGGCGTTCGGTATGATCATTCGGAAGGATAAAAGTCTGAGAAAGCGAATCTCAGATCTGTTTCCGGAGCTTTCCCCCCATCCTTTCTCTGAATCGGAGGAGGAAGCAGTGTGGGATGTTGCCTATGAGAACCGTTTTTACCGCCTTCATCTGAAAAACATCTATATGTCCGCAGATGAGGAGGAAGCGGAGCAGGAAAGCGGCTTCCGCGTAGGTCTGATTGCCGCCTACCTTTTTGACGAGACGGAGAAGATTCAGTTCCAGCAAGAAATCGAAAATCAAAAGTTGGTGGCCGGCCTCATTTATCTGGACAATTATGACGAGGCGTTGGAAAGCATTGAGGAGGTACGGCGCTCGCTGTTGGTGGCACTCATTGACCGGAAGATCAATAAATATTTTGCCAGCATCGGCGGCGTGGTCCGAAAGACGGAGAAGGACAAATATTTTATCGCCATTAAAAAACAGTATATGGAGACCTTGACGGCT
>CAJUOF010000244.1 GCA_910587905.1 uncultured Lachnospiraceae bacterium | reverse complement strand
TAAGAACAAGCGGTCTCCCGGGTGGAGATGGCAGTGACCGGGAATTTGGAGGACGGTTCAAGTCCCGAATGGAGAGGATTATGATTCGAATACCTGAGAAGATAAAAACGGTGATTTTCGACCTGGACGGAACGCTGGTGGATTCTATGGGAATGTGGAAGAAGATTGATATAGAGTTTTTGGGCCGCTTCGGGATTCCGCTTCCGGACAGTCTCCAGGAGGAAATCGAGGGGAAAAGTTTTTCGGAGACGGCCGTCTATTTCAAGGAGCGGTTCGATCTGCCCATGAGTCTTTCTGAGCTCAAGGACTGCTGGAACGAGATGGCCATGTACCAGTACAGCCATGAAGTACCGCTAAAGCCGGGGGTCCGGGAATTTCTGGAATATTTGAGACGCAGGGGGATCTCCATGGGGATCGCCACCAGCAATTCGAGGGAGCTTGTGACGGCGGTGACGAGGGCCCTGGACATTGCCGGTTACTTTTCCGCCGTGGTGGTGGGATGCCAGGTGGAGCGGGGAAAGCCGGCGCCGGATGTGTACCTGTTTGCCGCCGGGCTTTTGGGGGCTGAACCGGGGGAATGCCTGGTCTTTGAGGACGTGCCGGCGGGGATCCTGGCCGGAAAGGGGGCGGGCATGACGGTGTGGGCCGTGGAGGATGCCTACTCTTCTGGGGTGCGGGCAAAAAAGGAGGCCCTGGCGGATGCGTTTATCGAGTCGTATGAGGAGATTGATCTGGGGGATTGAATGGTTATGAGGGATTTTCTTCCGGTCTGTCCGGCGGACATGGAGCGGCGAGGCTGGGACCAGACGGATTTTGTCTATATCATCGGGGATGCCTATGTGGACCATCCTTCTTTCGGGCCGGCCATCATCAGCCGCCTTCTGGAGTCCAGGGGCTACCGGGTGGGGATCATCGCCCAGCCGGACTGGAGGGATGAGGGGAGCGTCCAGGTCTTTGGGCCGCCGAGGCTGGCGTTTTTGGTCTGCGGGGGAAACATGGACTCCATGGTCAACCATTATTCGGTTTCGGGGCGCCGTCGGGAGTCGGACGCTTATACGCCGGGTGGCGTCATGGGGCGGCGGCCAGATTATGCGGTGACAGTCTATTGCAATCTGATCCGGAAGGTCTATAAGCAGATTCCCGTGGTGATCGGCGGCATCGAGGCGAGCCTGAGACGGCTGGCCCATTATGACTACTGGTCGGATCAGGTGAAGCGGTCGATCCTGATGGATTCCCAGGCGGATATTTTAAGCTATGGGATGGGGGAGCATTCGATTGTGGAGATTGCGGAGGCTTTGGAGGCGGGGATTCCGGTGTCGGAGATTTCTTATGTGTCGGGGACGGCTTACCGGACGAAGGTTCTTCCGGAGGATCTGCCCATGGAGGTCCTGCCGGATTTTGAGACGGTGAGGACGGACAAGGAGGCCTATGCGGAGAGCTTTCGGACCCAGTACCGGAACACGGACCCTTTCCGGGGAAAGCGGCTGGCGGAGTCCTATGGGAGCCGGGGATACGTGGTGGTCAACCCGCCGGCCCGCCCTCTTTCGCAGACGGAGATGGACGACGTGTACGCTCTCCCCTATATGCGGGCCTGGCATCCCATGTATGACGGGGCGGGAGGGATTCCGGCTTTTTCGGAGGTGAAGTTCAGCCTGGTCAGCAGCAGGGGGTGCTTCGGCGGCTGCAGTTTCTGCGCCCTCACTTTCCACCAGGGGCGGATCGTCCAGGCGAGAAGCCATGCTTCCCTGGAGGCGGAGGCCAGGCTTCTGACCACGCTTCCGGAGATCGGAAGAGCACACGTCTGAACTCCAGTCACGTAACCGAATCTCGTATG
>CAJUOF010000243.1 GCA_910587905.1 uncultured Lachnospiraceae bacterium | reverse complement strand
TTTTTTTCAAGCAGAAGACGGCATACGAGATTCGGTTACGTGACTGGAGTTCAGACGTGTGCTCTTCCGATCTCGTTTCCTGGCTTGATTTTTTTCTGTTTTGTCGTGTATATCCATCATGAGAGAAATCCACAAATTTTACAAGCTGCTTTCTGTCATGCGGAATACCAACATCAAAAACGTAGATAGCGGTTTGTACTCCTGCTTTACCACAAAATATGTCCGACATATGAATGCTCGCCACTAAAGTATTATTTTTTAAAATATTCTTTGTATATGGTAAACCGCTGCCACTGCCAGCATTCTCTTGAATAAGTATCACTGCTCTGCCGCTTTTCATCCTCGAAAGAGCCTTTTCTACAAAAACAAAACCCTTGCCGTCTGCGGAATAAGGAGGATTAAGTAAAAATACATTCGCGGGAAAATCCTCATCTTTCTTTTCCCCTTGCTCATATTTACCTGAGTATTCTTTTAAACTGTCCTTATGTAAAATATTTGAAGAACCATCCCCCATAAGAATCATGTTGAGAACGGCGAGCATGTAAATATCCGAAAGTTTTTCGATTCCAAGCAACTGTTCTAATTTTATCTTCGTCTCTTTAACACTCAAATCCGAAGGGCTTTTTATTCTTTTCTTCGCGTCGTTCAACATCAGTTTCATTGCAGAAACCAAAAATCCCGCCGAACCTGCCGCGTAATCCCAAACATAAGAATCCATATTTACTTTCGCAAGCCTTGCCATTAAATCCGTTACATAGCGTGGCGTAAAAACCACGTCATTCTTATCACCATCCGGAACACTAATCCAATCGTTAAGTACATTAAATAATTTCCCAGAAAAGTCCAAATGATAGGAAGTTCTGAATATGGGTAAGATTTCTTTGTAAATAAGTGCATAAATACTTTTTAGTTTGCTTTCTCCATTGACAGGTCTCCAAAGAGTATCATACACAAATACCGATTTCAGAGTAGACACAATCATTTCCTTTTTGTCGTCTGGTAAATTCTTTTTATCTAAGAATGATTCTATTTTATTAACGATTCGATATCCATCATGGTCTTTCTTTCCAAGACTCCCTTTTAATTCATGAGGGTCTAACGGCTCCATCTCGTCTTCAACTCCAAGGCCAGCCATAATCATGCCTGACACAAGATTTACCCTATAATTCACATTGATTTGAAGAGTATCCTGCATCACCTGATTGACATATTTGAGCTTCGTATCTAACTCCGTTTCTATTTCTTTCGTTTTCTTTTCAATTTCTTCAGGTGTTAAATCCAATGCATCTAATTTTTCTATAAAACCATCCATGTGTTTCTTTTCCAAAAAAGACAAATCCGTATAATCAGAAACCTTTTTAGGAAAAAGAAAATTATCTTTTGAAATATAATAAACGCCGATTTCCGTTTCTATCGTACCGTCAGCCTTTTCATACCCATTGATTCCAATAGCAATACATTCATCATAAGCAGCGCTATGATGTAAAATGGCATTCGCATAATGAACGGCGCCATTAACCGCATATTTCTCTATCGCAGAATAATTTTTATCCCCTTTTTTATGTGTTTTGGTATCATTTGTAAACTCAGTAACTAATTCGATATTTCCTTCTTTGTCAAACTTAATGAAATGTCCATTCGTTCCTTTGGTTTCAATCATAACAGGGATTCTTCTCATTGTTTTTGTTTCAATCAGAACCTTAATATCCGGATAACTATTTCCACTTCCTCCTGATTTAGAGGGAGCATTTCTTAGCGCTTCGTCAATATCCGTATTAATAGTCTCTGTCTTTGTGTAGTATTTCACTTGATAAGAATCTAATTGTTTCTTAAAAAGATCTTCTATTTTTTCTTCTATGCTTTTGTTCTTTGCCATTGATATAATCCTCCATATATATCATCAGAACATTTTATGACTTCAAAGCTCCGCCGCCACCAGCTTTTTCGCCTTCCACTTCCCGCTTGCGTAGCGGGTTCCCGAGACCAGGATCCCGGCGCCCCAGCCGATGGGGATGGACCACCAGATCCCGGCGGGCCCCATGGCCGTCGCGGAGAGGACATGGGCAAAGATCAGCCGCAGGCCGAAATTGGTGAAGGTGGCCGCCATGAAGACCTTCATGTCCCCCGCCCCCCGGAGCACTCCGTTGAACACGTTCATGGTGCCCATCAGCACGTAGAAGGCGGACACCACGTAAATATAATCGATCCCGTAGCGGATCGCCTCCACGCTCTCCTTGCTGTCCATGAAGGCGTTCAGGAAATTCTCCCCGAAGAAAAACAGCACGGCCGTCAGGGAGAGGGAGATCCCCGCCGAGATGATCAGGCCGGAAATGAGCCCGGACTTCACCCGCTCCGTCTTCCTGGCCCCCATGTTCTGGGCCGTGAAGGTGGAGACCGAATTTCCCACCTGGACCATGGGGCCGATGGCGATGGTGTCGATCTTCGTCGCCGCCGTGTACCCGGCGATCACCACGGAACCATAACCATTCACCAGTCCCTGGACGAAGACCAGGCCCAGGGAGACGATGGACTGCTGGATGGTGGTGGGGACGGCCAGACGGAACATCCGGGCGAGGAGCCGCCCGTCAAAAAGCTTCGGCCTCTCCGCGGTCTCGATGCGCCTGAAATGCCGCATCAGAACGAAGAAAGACAGGACGGCGGAGATCCCCTGGGCGATGAGGGTGGCCCAGGCCACGCCCGGCACTCCCATATGTAAGCGGATCACGAAATACAGGTCCAGCGCCACGTTGAGCAGGGAGGACAGGGTCAGGAACACCAGGGGGAACCGGGACTCCCCCAGGGCGTTGAACACCGAGTTCAGGATATTGTACATGAACAGGAAAATAAGCCCCATGCAGTAGATCTGCAGATAGGCGGCCGCGTCCTCGAAAATGTTTTCCGGCACGGAAAGCCAGGTGAGAATCAGCCTGTGGGCCGCCAGGCCGAAGAGGGACAGTCCGGCTCCCAGGACGAACATGGCGATCAGCGACGTGGAAATGGCCGACTTCATGGTTTCCGTGTGCTTCGCCCCGAAAAGCTGGGAGATCACCACGGAACATCCGATCCCCATGCCCACGGCCACGGCGATAAAAAGAAAGGTGATCGAGGTGGTGGTCCCCACGGCGGCCAGGGCGTCCTCGCCCACGAAATTCCCCACCACCATGGAATCCACCACGTTGTAAAGCTGTTGGAACAGATTGCCCACCACCATGGGCATCGCAAATTTAAAAAGCGTGGGAAAAGGCTTTCCCACCGTCATATCCCTTGCCATGACAATTTCCCCCTTTCCTTTAAAAATAGCATATTTTCCCCTCTTTCACAAGAAGAATTGCATAAGAAGAGGTTGCGGCAAAATTTATATTGTGTTATGCTTGTCATTGTCGCCAAAAACAGGAACCTTTGACCAAAGAAATGGAGTGATTCGTATGACAGAAGAAAAAATGACAGCCCAGAAGGAAAACAAAATGGGAATCATGCCCATTAACAAACTGTTAGTCAGCATGTCCCTTCCCATCATGATTTCCATGCTGGTCCAAGCCATGTACAACGTGGTGGACAGCGTATTCGTCGGCCGGGTATCCGAGCACGCCCTCACGGCCGTTTCCATGGCCTTTCCCGTCCAGAGCCTGATGATCGCCCTGGGAAGCGGGACCGCCGTTGGCGTCAACGCCTACCTCTCCAGGAGTCTGGGAGAAAAAAATTTCGAGCAGGCCAACTCCGCCGCCTTGAACGGCATCTTCCTGGCCTTCCTCTCCTACCTGGCCTTCGCCCTCTTCGGCCTCTTCGGGAGCCATTTGTATTTCGCCAGCCAGATTGACATCCCGGAAATCGTGGATTACGGCACCGACTACTTAAGCATCTGTACCATTGTCTCCATCGGAATCTTCATGCAGTTGATTTTGGAGAGGCTGCTCCAGTCCACGGGGAAGACCATCTACACCATGATCACCCAGGGGACCGGGGCCATCATCAACATCATCTTCGATCCGATCCTGATCTTCGGCTATTTTGGCTTTCCCCGCATGGAGGCGGCGGGAGCCGCCATCGCCACTGTGGCCGGGCAGTGCGTCGCCGCCACGATGGCCCTGATTTTCAATTTAAAGAAAAACAAAGAACTGCGTTTCAGCTTCCGGAAGTTCCGTCCCAGTCTCCACGTGATCGGCCAGATCTACAAGGTGGGCGTTCCTTCCATCATCATGCAGTCCATCGTGTCGGTCATGACCTTCCTGCTAAACAAAATTTTGCTGATGTTCTCCTCCACGGCCGTCTCCGTGCTGGGCGTCTACTTCAAGCTCCAGAGCTTCATCTTCATGCCGATCTTTGGCCTGAACAACGGCATGATTCCCATCGTCGCCTACAATTACGGCGCAAAGAAGCGGAAACGGATCATCGCCACCATCAAGTTAAGCATCGCCATCGCCACCGGAATCATGCTGGTGGGCCTTGCGATTTTCCAAATCATGCCGGCCACCCTGATCCGCATGTTCAACGACTCGCCGGACATGATTTCCATCGGCGTCCCGGCCCTCAGAATCATCAGCGTAAGCTTTGTTTTCGCCGGGGCCGGCATCATCAGCTCCTCCGTGTTCCAGGCCCTCGGCAACGGTCTCTACAGCCTGATCATGTCGGTGGTCCGCCAGATCGTGTTCATCGTCCCTGTGGCCTACCTGTTTGCCGTCACCCTGGGGCTCGACGCCGTCTGGTTCGCCTTCCCCATCGCGGAGATCTCGTCCATCCTGCTGGCGGTGTTCTTCTTAAAAAAGACCTACGACAAGCAGCTTAAAACCCTCCCTGAGTAAAACCTGTGTGCAAAAACAGGCACAGTCCCAGATTTACATAAAAACTCCATTTTGCGCAGATACTATGGGAAACGGCAAAGGGAAAAATATGTCGTTTCTCATACCTATCATTGATAAATACAAGCAGAAGGGAGACAGTTATGAATGAGACGAACAGGGAGAACACCGTGATTTCCTCCAGCGTGGCGGAAAACATGGAGCTGTTCCACAAAATCTTACGGGTGGAGCAGAATTTTGACGTGGTATACCGGACCATGAAGATCGGCGGCAGACAGGCCTGCTTCTATTTCGTGGACGGTTTCGTAAAGGATGAGGTGCTCCAGCGGATCATCCAATATATGTGCGGGATCAGCGACCAGGATTTCCCGAAGGAAGCCCACGAATTTTCCAAGAAATGCCTGCCCTACGGGGAGATCGGCATCTTGAGGGACGTGGACGAGATCATCACCCAGCTTCTGATGGGCATCACCTGCTTTTTCGTGGACGGCTATGACGCGGCCCTCACCATCGACTGCCGGAGCTACCCGGCCAGAAGCGTGTCGGAGCCTGGAAAAGAAAAGGTACTCCGGGGCTCCAGGGACGGATTCGTGGAAACCCTGATCTTCAACACGGCCATGATCCGCCGCCGGATCCGGGATCCCAGGCTCACCGTGGAGATCACCCAGGCCGGAAAAAGTTCCAGGACGGACATCGCCATCTGCTACATGGACGGACGGGTGGACACGGAGCTTTTAAACCGGATCAAAAAGCGAATCGAAAACCTCAGGGTGGATGCCCTCACCATGAACCAGGAGAGCCTGGCCGAGTGTATCTTCCCCTATAAATGGTACAACCCCTTCCCCAAATTCAAATATTCGGAGCGGCCCGACACGGCGGCAGCCCAGCTTTTGGAGGGAAACATCATCATCCTGGTGGACACCTCCCCGGCGGCCATGATCCTGCCTTCCTCCGTCTTTGACATCATCGAGGAGGCGGACGATTTTTATTTTCCGCCCTTAACCGGCACCTACCTGCGGCTCTCCCGGATGACCATCTCCCTCCTGGGCGTCATCCTGACCCCCATCTGGCTTCTCCTCATGCAGAATCCGGAATGGATCCCGGAGAGCTTCCAGTTCCTGGCCATCAAGGACGCCGTCAACATTCCCCTCATCTGGCAGCTTTTGATCCTGGAGTTTTCCATCGACGGACTGCGGCTGGCCGCCCTAAACACGCCCAGCATGCTGACCACGCCCTTAAGCGTCATCGCCGCCCTGGTGGTGGGCGAATTTGCCGCCAATTCCGGCTGGTTCAACTCGGAGACCATGCTGTACATGGCCTTCGTGGCCCTGTCCAACTACACCCAGTCCAGCTTCGAGCTGGGCTACGCCCTCAAATTCATGCGGCTCCAGCTCTTAATTCTGACCTCCGTCTTCAACCTGTGGGGCTTTATTGCAGGCATGGTGATCTTCGTGCTCTCCATCCTCACCAACAAGACCATCGCCGGAAAGAGCTATATCTATCCCATCCTGCCCTTCAGCCTGCGGGAACTGAAACGCCGTTTCTTCCGGGCAAGGCTCACGCCCGAGGAGCGGTAGATGGCCGCCCCCTGGCATCCCCGGCAAAACCTTCCTATCGTCTGCCGGAAACGCCAGGGGGCACCTCAAATATCTAACACTTACTCAACCTGTCATCCAGAAGTTCCCGGATCACAGCCGTGTCCGCAGTATTCTTTAACGCCCTCATGCAGGCGCCGAACAATGCCTGTTTCGCTTTCACCTTTCCGTTTTTGTAATCTTCGACCGCTTTCCTGTTTTCGATGAACACAGTATCCATCACACGCTCGATCTTCGAGGTGTCCACCTTGGCATCCAGCCCATGTTCTTTACAGTAAGCAACGGGATCCACACCCGTTTCGATCACGGCAGAGAGGATCTTTCTTCCGCTCATCCGGTTGACCTTTCCCTCGTCGACCATTTTGATGATGGCCGCCAGATCCTCCGCGCCCAGCTCCAGGTCGCCCAGAAGCTTCCCATTTTTGCGGAGAATCCCCGCACAGTCGGTGAGAATCCAACCGGCCGCATTTTTCGCATCGCACCCGAGGGCCGCCGCCTTGTCCAACAGCTCACTCACATTGTGGTTGTGGATCAGCATGTCGATCTCTTTCTCTGAAATGCCCGCTTCCCGGTAAAGATCTGCCTTTTCATCAATGGCCGCCGGCATCTCGGCTTTGATCTTCTCCAGCCATTCGTCGTCAATGACGATCGGCATAAGGTTTGCATCAGGAAAATAGCGGTAATCCGCCGCGGTTTCCTTATTGCGCATGGCAAAGGTCTTTCCGCTTGCCTCGTCAAAACGCCGGGTCTCCTGCACCAATTCCTCTGTCTCAAATTCAATGGCATCGATGTGGCGCTGGACCTCGTAGCGGATGGCCCGCTCAATGGACTCAAAGGAAGCCATATTTTTAATCTCCGTGCGGACGCCAAACTCAGAGCTTCCCTCCGGGCGGACAGAGATATTGACGTCACAGCGCATGGCGCCCTCCTCGCATTCCGAGATCCCGCCGGAACGGAACATGGATTTGAGCTTATTCAAATATACCAGAACTTCCTCCGCACTGCGGAAGTCCGGCTGTGTGACAATCTCAATCAGCGGAACACTTGTACGGTTGAAGTCCACATAGGAGGCTTTCCCCACATGGACCAGTTTCCCCGCGTCCTCCTCCATGTGAATCTGTTTGATATGGATCTCCCGTTCCCCGGAGGGTGTCTTGAGAGTGACACACCCATTGGTACAGATCGGATGATTGAGCTGTGTAATCTGATAAGAACAGGGGAGATCCGGATAATAATAATTCTTCTTGTCAAATGTAGTATATCTGCTGATTTCACAGTTCAGCATAAGGCCCGCCGTGACCGCCAGCTCGACCACACGCTTATTCATGACCGGCAGCATCCCCGGCATCCCACAGCAGGCAGGACATACACAGTCATTGGGCTCCTCGGCTGCCGAATGACCGCCGCAGGAACAGAAGATCTTCGATTTGGTACTCAGTTCCACATGAGTTTCAAGGCCAACCACCATTTCATATCTCATCGTCATTCACCTGCCCTTTCCACACTTCCCGCTACACTCAACAGAACCCTTTCGTTCAACTGCTTCCCCATAAGCTGAACTCCGCCGCTCACAAGCGCAGGGATCCCAATCAGATTCGGAACGGAAGTAAATACCGATTCCTGAAAGACGGTTTCAAATGCCTCTCTGATCTCGTAGGCGTTATATGCAGTTTTGCTGCATACCGGTGTGAGAATTGCATCATACTGCTCCATCAGTTCCCCGAATTTCTCTGCCACAATGCGGCGGACCTTGAGGGATTTCCCATAACAGTCCTCATAACGGCTTTTGGACAGTACATCGGATCCATAGAGAATCACGGCTTTCGTGAGGAAATTCAACCCTTCTGTCCTGGTGTTTACATATAATTCGTCAATATTTTTATACTCCGCTGCACGGTAGCCAAACTTCACGCCGTCATAGCGGGAAACATTGTTGCAGGTTTCCGCATTCATGAGAATCTGCCACGCGGTGCCGGCGATCTCAAAGAGATCACAGGAAATCTCTTCCACAGCCACACCGTTTTTACGGAGCTTCTCCGCATACGCCGTCACACGCTTTTGGACTTCTTCCTCTGCCCGGTCAAACAGCTCTTTCAGGATACAGACCCGTTTCCCTTCCACCGCCAGGTCTGTGCGGTAATCATAGCGTTCTTCCCTCAGGCTGGTGCCGTCCTTTTCATCGTGGCCTGCGATCACATCCATAATCTCTTTGATACCCTCCACATTTCCGGCATAGACGCCCATCTGCTCACCGGAGGCAGCGCAGGAAATGACCCCGTAGCGGGAAACCGTGCCATAGGTGGGCTTCAAAAAATCGACACCGGAGAGAGCCGCGGCCCGTCTGGGCGCCCCGTTCAGATCCACCCCCAGGGCTTCTTTCACCGCCCCCTGAGCTACCAGATGCGCGGCGGCGCCTTTCAGTTCCTCTTCCTTGTCCGCATAATAGGAAAACTCACCCACCAGGTCAAGGCCAAACTCGCCCACATGGGTTTTTCCAGAAATCACATACCCGTTCCTCTCCAGGCGGGTCACCGCTTCCGCACTGAAGAGCGGTTTAAACCCTTCTAAGATCCGTGAGCCGGCGCCTGCCTGCACCCCTTTTACGAGGATCATATCATCGACGGCTACGGTTCCCTGATCAGACAACTGTACTGTATAATCGCTCATTTTTCACACCTCACTTTACCAGTCTGGGCACCTGCCAGCTGTTTTCATTTCGTTCCGGAGCGCCTTCAAGCAAGCTTTCTCTTGTGAAGGGCTGCTTTCTCTCGTCCTCACGGAGAACATTGGACATGGGCATCACATGGATCATCTCTTCCACATCTTCCGTGTCAATCCCCTTCAGCGTTTCCTCATAAGGCTTCATCATCTGAAAAATCTTCTGCATATCCTGCTCTTCCGTCTCCGTCAGAGACAACTGATTGAGCTGCTCGGCGTTGGAGAAAGTCTCGCGTTTTTCGCTGTGCCCCCTGCCGCCTCCCATGGGAACTGTGCGGGAAGCAAGTACATTGGTACTGCCGAGAAGATGGACATCCTCCAACTGCTGGTTGGAAACCTCACTGGGAGCACCCAGGAGCAGATCCTGGGCATTGCCGTTTAAGGGGAATGCAATCACTTCCAGAATCTTTTCTTCCCCGGTGAGGAGCATGACGATCCGGTCAATCCCCGGCGCCATACCCGCATGGGGCGGAGCGCCATACTGGAATGCCGTATAAAGGGCATTGAATCTGGACTTTAGCTCCTCCTCCGTATATCCGGCAATTTCAAATGCCTTTCTCATAATATCCACATCATGATTGCGGACAGCCCCGGAAGCAAGCTCGATCCCATTGCACACCAAGTCATACTGATAGGCAAGTACCTTGGTCGGATCCTCCCCGAGTAATGCCTCCATTCCCCCCTGGGGCATAGAAAAGGGATTGTGTGTAAAGATGGTATCTCCCGTCTCTTCCTCAATTTCATACATGGGGAAATCCACAATGAAACAGAATTCAAAGGCATCCTCACGGATTAAGCCCAACTGTTCCTTCGCCGCAAGCCAGGTGCGGATGTGCCCAGCTTTCTTTTCTGTATCCTGTTTCTTATCATCGCAGATGAAGAATAAGGTTTCGCCCTCTTTTACCCCGGTAAGTTCGACAATCTCTGCCTTCTTGGCATCTGACAAGAACTTTGCGATGGGGCCTGCAAACCCCCCTTTCTTCAAGGTAATATATCCGAGACCGCCAAGGCCGACCTCCTGCGAAGTGGCAAATTTCAGGGAGTCTTCAAAAAACTTCTTGGATTTTCCTTCACAGTTCGCCACAATTCCCCGGACAGGCTTCCCCTGAAACGCCGGAAACTCCACATCTGCAAAAAATCCGGTCAGGTCGCAGATCACAAGAGGGTTGCGCAGATCCGGCTTATCCGTACCGTATTTCATCATGGACTCTGCATAGGTGATACGGCGGAAGGGCTTTTCCGTAATCCTCTTGTCTGAAAAAGTTTGAAAGGTATCGTAGATGACATCTTCACAAACGGCAAGGACCTCTTCCTGGGTCGCGAAAGCCATCTCAAAATCCAACTGATAAAATTCCCCCGGGGAACGGTCGGCCCTGGCATCCTCATCCCGAAAACAGGGAGCGATCTGAAAATATCGGTCGAAACCGGATACCATGAGAAGCTGCTTGAACTGCTGCGGGGCCTGGGGCAGCGCATAAAATTTTCCCGGATGCTTCCGGCTCGGCACCAAGAAATCCCGGGCGCCTTCCGGAGAGGACGCTGTCAGGATCGGCGTCTGGATTTCCAGGAAATCCTTCTCCTCCATTTTGCCCCGCAGATGGCGAATGATCTTGGATCTTTTTACAATGTTCGCATGATTCTTGGGATTGCGGAGATCCAGATAACGATATTTTAAACGGAGCTCGTCTTTGCTCATCTGAGAAGAGCGGAGTTCAAAGGGCAGCATATTGCGGCTTTTTCCAAGAACCGTGAGAGAGTCTGCCGCCAGCTCCACATAGCCGGTATCAATCTTTTCGTTGACCGTCTCCGGCGCACGCTTTTCAACGATGCCGCTCACGCAGATCACCGTCTCGCGGTTCACATTCTTAAGCAGTTCCTCGTCGTGAACGACAACCTGCGTGACACCGGTATAATCCCGCAGATCAATGAAAATGACTCCGCCGTGGTCACGCACCACATCCACCCAGCCGGCAAGTTCCACTCTCCTGCCGATATGGTCATCACAGATATCATTACAGAACTGTGTCCTATACATAACAAGACCTCCTAAAATATAAAGGTATAAAAACGTCCCAGGAATATTCGAAATATTCCCGGGACGAACAAGCGATCAACAGGCAAATTACTTCTGCCCGTAATATGCATTGGCCCCGTGCTTTCTAAAATAGTGTTTATCCTGCACGTACCGGACTGCCGGCGTGATCTTTGGGTTCAGCATCTCCGTGCGGGTCGCCATCTTGGCCACCTCGTCCAAGACCACCGCATTGTGGACAGCCTCCGCCGCATCTTTTCCCCAGGTGAAGGGGCCATGGCTGGTGCAGAGGACCCCCGGAGTCGCCATGGGATCACGTCCCTCGAAGGCCTCGATGATAACCTTGCCGGTATTTTTCTCGTAGGCGCTCTCCACCTCCTCCGGCGTCAGCACCCTGGCGCAGGGAATCTCCCCGTAAAAATAATCGGCATGGGTGGTCCCGTAGCAGGGAATCCCCCGTCCCGCCTGCGCCCAGGAGGTGGCCCAGGATGAGTGGGTGTGGACAATACCGCCCACGCCGGAAAATGCCTTGTAGAGCTCCAGGTGGGTCGGCGTGTCGGAGGACGGCCGAAGCCCTCCCTCCACCACGTTTCCTTCCAGATCCACGACCACCATGTCCTCCGGCTTCATCGTGGCATAATCCACGCCGCTGGGCTTGATGACCACCAAGCCGCTTTCCCGGTCAATGGCGCTGACATTGCCCCAGGTATACACGACCAGTCCAAACTCCGGCAGTTCCATATTGGCGCGATACACACTTTCTTTCAATGCTTCTAACATCGTTTTCTCCTTTCCGGATGCCTGTACGAAAACGCCGCCGGTTCTCCTGCCCGGCGACGTCCTCTGTCCTTTTCCAAAATAGTCCTCTTAGGAAATGTCACACTTCGTAATCGCAGCAGGTCCGGTCCGTCATATAAGGCTTCACGCAGGCCGCTCCCGCAGCCACGTGGTCCGGATGAACCTGATAAGCCGCCAGAGCCTCCACCGACGCAAAGGTGCTGTCCAAGACCACGTCCACCGTGCTGGTGGAAAGGGGCGGTGCAATCACCTTCACGTCGAGAACGCCTTCGGCCGCTTCCTTCACCGCCTGCAGCCGTTTCTCAAACTCTGCCGCCACCCTGGCCCGCTCTTCAAAGGACACCTCCGGCTTGAACTTCCAGCTCACGATATGCTTTACCATGAAAATCCTCCTTCCGGACAAACATGTCCAGGATCATTTTGACAGAAACTCGTGGATGCCCTTTGCTCCTGCCCGTCCGGCCTCCATGGCCAGGATCACCGTCGCCGCTCCGGTCACCGCATCACCTCCGGCATAAACGCCGTCCTTGCTGGTCTTTCCGGTCTCGGCTTCCGCCACAATGCATTTCTTCCGGTTGGTATCCAAACCGGAAGTGGTGGAAGCGATCAACGGATTCGGGGAAGTGCCCAGGGACATAATGACCGCATCGGCCTCGATCTCGAACTCGGAGCCTTCCACGGGAACCGGTCTCCTCCTTCCGGAAGCATCCGGCTCGCCAAGCTCCATGCGGATGCATCGAACGCCTCTCACCCAGCCGTTTTCATCAGTCAGAATCTCCACGGGATTGGTCAAAAGATTGAAGACCACACCCTCCTCCTTCGCATGGTGGACCTCCTCCGCTCTGGCAGGAAGCTCCGCCTCACTTCTTCTGTATACGATATGGCTCTCGGCACCGAGACGAAGGGCCGTCCTGGCCGCATCCATAGCCACGTTTCCCCCGCCGACGATGACCGCTTTCTTGCTGACCGGCATGGGAGTCGCATAGTCCTCCAGTCTCGCCTTCATCAGGTTACTCCTGGTCAGATATTCATTGGCGGAGAACACACCGTTGGCGTTCTCTCCGGGTATGCCCATAAACATGGGAAGACCTGCCCCAGAACCAATGAACACGGCGTCAAAGCCCTCCTCGTCCAAAAGCTCGTCGATGGTCACAGATTTTCCGACGATCACGTCCATCTCAATCTTCACACCCAGGGATTTCACGTTTTCCACTTCCGGCTTCACCACCGCGTCCTTGGGAAGACGGAACTCCGGAATTCCATAGGTAAGTACGCCGCCGGCCTCGTGCAGGGCCTCAAAAATCGTCACGTCATACCCCCATTTTGCCAGGTCGCCCGCGCAGGAAAGTCCCGCAGGGCCGGAACCGATCACGGCCACCTTCTTCCCATTGAGGCTCTCCGCCTTTTTGGGCTTCATGCCGTTCTCCCGGGCCCAATCCGCCACGAAGCGCTCCAGCTTTCCGATGGAGACCGGATCCCCCTTCTTTCCACGGATACACTTACCCTCGCACTGGGTCTCCTGGGGACATACCCGTCCGCAGACCGCCGGCAGGGAGGACGAAGCCGTCAGAATCTCGTAGGCTCCCGCGAAATCCTCTTCCACAATCTTCCCGATAAATCCAGGAATGTCGATGGAGACGGGGCATCCCTGAGAACACATGGGCTTCTTGCACTGTAAACAGCGCTTTGCCTCCTCCACCGCCTCTTCTTTATTATAACCAAGACACACTTCTTCAAAGTTTGCCGCCCTGACCTTAGGTGCCTGCTCTCTGACCGGTACTCTCTTTAATCCTTCCATTATTTGTCACCTCCGCAATGTCCGCATCCGCCGTGATGGGTCTCTCCCTCCTGGAACTCAAGAAGCTTTCTTCCCTCTTCCGTCCGGTACATGGCCTGGCGCTTCATAGCCTCGTCAAAATTGATCAGATGCCCGTCAAACTCCGGGCCGTCCACGCAGGCAAACTTCACTTCGTCACCCACGCTCAGACGGCAGGCCCCGCACATACCGGTGCCGTCCACCATGATCGGATTCATGCTGACGATCGTATGAATCCCCAGCTTTTTCGTGGTCAGACAACAGAACTTCATCATAATCATCGGGCCGATGGCGACACAGTGGTCGTACTCGTTCCCTTCTGCGACCAGATCCTCGATGGCCTTGGTCACCATGCCGCTTCTGCCGTAGCTCCCGTCGTCGGTGGTCACATAGACATTTCCGGCCACCTCTTTCATCATCTCTTCCATAATGACCAGATTCTTGGTCTTGGAGCCGATGATCACGTCCGCCGCAATGCCGTGCTCATGGAGCCACTTCACCTGGGGATACACCGGCGCCGTGCCGACACCTCCCGCCACAAACAGAATCTTCTTTTTCTTCGTCTCTTCCAGATCACCCGTGATCAGATCGGACGGCTGTCCCAGAGGACCCACGAAATCCTGTAAGCTGTCTCCGACCTCCAGGTTCGCAAGCTGATGGGTAGAAGCGCCCATGGGCTGGAACACGATCGACACCGTTCCCTTCTCCCTGTCATAATCCGTAATGGTCAGGGGAACCCTCTCCCCCTTCTCATCCACTCTGACAATGATAAACTGGCCTGGCTGACAGGACTTCGCCACGCGCTTTGCTTCCACATCCATCAGAATAATATTTTCCGCAAGATGCTCCTTCCTCAGGATCTTGAACATGTTATTCTCCTCCTTACTTTTCCTCCCGCACGAAAGAAACTCGTACATGCAGTCTTTTTTATTTTAACACCGTACCTTCCCCATTTCAACATGAAATTCCGAAGGCGGTGACGAAAATCCACGGAAAACGCCGAATCCGCTCCCGGATCCGGCCTTTTCTTCCAGATATTTCATGCATCCGCACACAGACGGACAAATTTGTGCTCCTTACATGAAGCCCCTGAGCATGCTGGACATGCTGCTTCCGACGATCTTTCCGTAAAGCCATGCGATCAGCATCGCGGCCGCCGCACCGGCCAGGAACAATAAGAAGAGCTGCCACACCTTCTTATTCTTGTCCTCGGCTGCAAACTTCTCCATGGCCGCCGGAATAAAGAAATAGGCCAGCATGCTTCCCACCTCGTAAACCATGAATGTAATCATAGCCATCGTTCCTCCTCCCTCGTCAAAGGGAATGATCAGAACGAACAAGGCCGTAACGGCCGTAAAAGGCATCTGTGCAACCGCCTTCGCCGCAGCGACACCAAGCCCCTGCATATAAGTCATATTTTTCTTGGCAATCCCCTTGGTAAAGGCCAGCGCGAACACTCCGTAAACCGCCAGGACTCCGGCTCCCGCAATCAGAGCCATCACAAACAGCAGAGGAGTGTTGACTACCTTGAACCCTCCTGCCAGGCCATTGATCCGCAGGCCGAAAAACAGGAAAATCAAGCTGAACAGCACGGTCTGAATACCAAGGGCACCCAGAACCACCGGCGTCTTCGCCGCCTCTGCCAAACCGGACAGAGTTTCCGCCGGCTTTTTATAAGCACCCAGGATTGTGCCCCAAAGTCCCTTCATGTAGATACCCGCAGCTCCCGGCTGTCTCGGAGCCTGAGGTCCGCCGTAAGGCTGGCCGTATCCAGGCTGACCATACATCCCGGGACCTCCCTGCGGCGGCACCTGACCATACATCCCAGGGCCTCCCTGCGGCGGTACCTGGCCGTACATCCCGGGGCCTCCCTGCGGCGGCACCTGACCGTACATCTGGGGACCTCCCTGCGGCGGCACCTGGCCGTATCCCTGGGGACCTCCCTGTGGCGGCACCTGACCTTGGACTGCGGGGCCTCCCTGCGGCGGCACCTTGGCTGCCTGAGGAGTCTCTGTTTTTCCCACTGCACCCGCCTGCTGCTGACAGGTACAGATCTCCCCCTCCTGCAGGGGCTTTCCACACTGACTACAAAACTTTGCCATACGTATCCTCCTTCATGTGCGCTCCCTTATGGAAGCACACGATATATAGTATAAATTAGTATTACCTGAAACACTTTTAGAACAATTCATCCATACTTTCGTTATCAATTTTCCAGGTAGGCATAAACAAAAATTTCTTCCCTGTTTTTACCACAATCAGATCCATCTCCTGGCAGATCGGAAGAGCGTCGTG
>CAJUOF010000242.1 GCA_910587905.1 uncultured Lachnospiraceae bacterium | reverse complement strand
GGCTATATAATAAAAAGATTCCCACAAGAATGCAGTGTCTATGGAACACTGATTTTTGTGGGAATCTTTCTGTCAGGGGCTCAAATGCTTAAAATCCGGCATTTCCTGACAGCCCCTTTGCTTTGCTCCGTCTTTTTGCGGAAAGACCGCCGTCGCTTTGCTATCTACTCAAGAACCACCATGGAATAGGGGGCCAGGGTCAGGGTCGTCCCCTCAAGGCCGCTGGTCTCGTCCACGGAGGACCGGAACAGGACGTTGGTGAAGGCGCCGTAATTCGGGTCCGCTTCCAGCTCCTGCACTATCTCCTTCCCGGTCAGGTTGATCAGCACCAGGACCCGCTGATCCCCCGTCATGCGGATATAAGATACGATCTCCTGAGAGTCCAGGACGTACTCGTCGATGTCCCCGTTCATCAGGGCCGGCGTTTCCTTCCTCACTTTGATGACCTCTTTGTAATGGGAAAGGATGGATTCCGGGTCGTCCTGCTGCGCTTCCACGGAAGCGTCTCCGCCCAGGCTGTAATGCGCCTCCTCGTAATCGGCCAGTCCCGCCTTTCCGGTCCCGCCGGCGAAGGGCTCCTCGAACCATCCCATGCATTCCCGGATCTGGCTGTCCGGCTTTGCGCCGTCCATGCCGATCTCTTCCCCGTAGTAGAGGAAGGGCTTGCCCGGAAGAGTCAGAAGGATGTCGGCCGCCACCTTGACCCGGCTTTCCGCCTTGTCCGCATCCTCCCTCAGGACCGGCTTCTCGTTCTCGTCCAGAAGGACGTTGGCCACCAGAATGTCGTCCGCCGTTTCGTCAAACTGATAATGAAGAAGGCTGAACAGACGGTTCTGATCGTGGTTCGTAATGAACGGGCAGTCAATGAATTCATAATCCGAGCCTTTGCCCAGCTTGTTGTAATAAGTGATCAAATCTTTCACGATGTTCAGGTCCGTGCCGTCCGTCAGCTTGTTGGTCTCGGACGCCGCCGCCGAATCATAGGCCGTGGACTCATTGGACACCGCCTCGTAGATCTTTCCGGAAAGATTAAAGTCAAAGATGCTGTGGAGTCCTCCGTCGGACACAAACGGCACCACGTTGTCCGTGTCCTTCTCCCACACCTCGCCTACCAGGTATGCGTCAGGGTATTTCTCTTCCAGAGAAGCGCGGAAGCCTTTCCAGAAATCCATATTCTTTTCAAAGATATAGTCGCTGTAAATATTGGAATAAAAATCGCCGTACACGTGACGGGCCGCGTCCAGACGGAAGCCGTCTACGCCCTTTTCCAGCCAGAAGGCGCCCACGTTGTTGATCTCCTCCCGAAGGGCCTCGCTTTCAAAGTTGAGATCCGGCATTCCGGAACCGAAAATACCGATAAAATTGTAACCAGAAACAATATCGTCCGCACTCTCTACCTGCCCCCCGGAGACCATCCTCTCGGCCAGCTCGTCGGTGCTTCTCCACACCGTCTGCTCCGGCCCATAGGTCGCATTGTCGTAAAGCGGATACTGCGTCTCGTACCCGTCCATGCTTCCGTGCTCCGCCAGATACGCCTCCTCCTCCTGATGGATCTCCTCGGCCGTCTTCTCCACGTAATTGGCGTCACTGGGCACAAAGGTAAAATAATCCCAGTAAGGATTGGGGCTTCCGTCCTCCAGGGTGGGCCCCTTGAGCGCCTCCAGGAACCACTCGTTATTTCCTCCGCAGTGGTTCACCACCAGGTCCATGATCACCTTGATCCCATTCTCATGGCAGGTCTCCAGCATGCTCTCGAACTCTTCCATCGTCCCGTAGTCGCTGGCCACGTCATAATAATCATCCACGCTGTAGCCGTGGGTGCTGGACGAAGCCGTGACCGGCATCAGCCAGATCCCCGTGATCCCCAGGTCCGCCAGGTACGGGACCTGTTCCTCCAGTCCCTTGAAATCACCGATGTGGTCCCCGTCGGAATCCCGGAACGCCCGCACATAGATCTCGTAGAAAACGTCACCCTCCTGCTCGTCAATGACACCGTCCTTGGCGGTAAAATTCGACACCACCGCCATCGGCCCGGAAGTCTCCTCCTGGCCCGCCGTCTCCGTCTGGCCCGCGGCCGCCTCCGTCTTTACCTCCTCGGAAACGGAAGGGGACTCAGACCCGGGTTCCGCCTGCTCCTGACAGCCCGCAAGCAAAAGCAGGAGAAAAGCCAGCCCCGCCGACAGCGCCTTCTTACCAAAGTTCCTTTTTTTCACTGCACATAACCCTCCTTCTGTTGAATTCGGGTTCATTGTATCAAAAGCGGCCACCCCTCCACCATGATATTTTTTCGACTTCACTGTTGTTTTTTTTACAATTTCCGCCGAATGCCCGCGCACGCTTTCATCCCTCCTTCAAAAACCGCTTCTGATACTCCCTGGGGGACACGCCGTAGGTCTTCCGGAAAATCTGTGCGAAATGCGACGCATCGCTATAGCCCGTGCAGACCGCCACATCGCTGACCGCCATCCGGCCGCATTCCAGAAACCGCTTCGCCTTGTCCATGCGAAGCTTCGTCAGGTATTTGGCAAACGTCTGCCCCGTGTACTCCTTAAACAGGCGGCTCAGATAGCTGATGCTCATGAAATACCGCCCCTTCGCAAGCTCTCCCAGGGAAATGTCATCCGCATAATGCTGTTCCAGATAATCGACCAGGTTTTTCGCCACCGAGACATCCGTCTCCGCATTCTGCTCGCACACCTCCCGCAGCAGCATCTCCACATACCCCCACACGTCCTCCAAATCATAAAACCGGTACATGTCGATCTTAAAGTCAAACAGCAGGTATCCGGCCGTCTGCGTCCCGTGGCCCAGTTCCACCCCTCCCCGGTAAAACACCCGGTTCAGCACAAAAAAGACCCGCATCAGCGCCGCAAAAAAACTGTAAATGTTCCGCTCTTTTGACTGAGCTTCCAAAAAGACCTCCCAGACCACCGACTCGGCCGCCTCCAGCGCTCCCGACTCGGCCGCCTGATAGAGCCTCCGCTCCTGCTCCACCGTCAGGATCTCCTCCATCTGCTTTTCCTGCCGGTAGAAAAAAACCCGTTCCCGTCTCAATATCCGTTCATTGATGGCATACACGCACTCACTGTAGGCCGTCTCCAGCTCCCCGATCCCCCCGTGCCACAGACTGAAGCTCACCTGCACCTGCGCCGGCAGATGCGTCTTAAGCTCCAGGACGGCCCGCCGGCCAAACAGGCCGGACACCTCCCTCCGCTCGTCCGAAAAAGCCAGCCAGACCCCTTCGTTCCTGCCGGCGAAATAAAAACTGCGCAGCTCCTTAAACTCCCCGTGCTTCCTCAGCCATTCCCCCAGGAACGGCTCGTCCCGCACCGGATCCCTTCCGTTTGCCAGGACCATGCAGAAGCTTCGGTCCCCCCAGCTCCCTTCCCGGCCGAAGATCTGCCGACAGACGCCCGCATTCCTCACAATATCCGAAAAAGCAAAAACCTCCATGCCCGTTCGGCTTCGTTCCTCAAGCACCTTCCGAACACTGTCACAAAGCTCCTGCCCGTTTAACGGCTTGATGATATACTCCTTCACCCCATAGTGGATCGCCGTCTTCGCGTAGTCGAAATCCGCATAGCCGGTTTCGATGATCACGTCCGTGGGATACCCCTGTTCCCTGATAAATTTCGCAAGGGCGAGCCCGTCCATCTCCGGCATCCGAATGTCGGTGATGACCAGGTCCACCGGCCGCGTCCTCAGCAGCTCCATGACCTCCTTCCCGTTCTCCCCCTCCCCGCAGACGGTAATGGGAAGATCCATCTCCTCCAGCATTTTGACCAGGGCCTTTCTGGCAAAAAATTCGTCATCCGCAACGATCACGTTCACGGCGCACCGCCCCCTTTCCTTCCGCCGGGAACAAAATGCGCACCTGCGTGCCGCATCCCTCCCTGCTCCGCAAAACAACTCCGTACCGCGCCCCGTAATAATTCCGCACCCGCATATGGACATTCCGGATTCCGATCCCGCCCTCGGGATCCCGGGAAGGCTCCGCCCCCTCCAGGGCGGCCCGAAGCCTCCCCAGCTCGTCCTCCGAGATCCCCACGCCGTCGTCCTCCACCAGGATCTCCCCCGTGCCGGGCTCCTCCCCGTATCCGATGCGGATCTCGATCCGGCCCTTTTCCCCTTTGGGCGCAATGCCGTGGTCGATGGCGTTTTCCACCAGCGGCTGCAATAACAGCTTCGGCACCCGGCACGCTTCCAGCCCCGGTTCCACCTCCCAGGACACCTCGAACTTCTCCGGAAAGCGGACCTTCTGGATATGGATGTAATTCCGGAGGCAGTCAAGCTCCTCCCGAAGAGCCGCATCCTGGCCGCCCTTCACGCTGTAAGAAAAGAGCCGGGAAAGACTTTCCGACACCTCCGAGATGTAAGGCGTGTCATAAAGCCTGGCAATGGCGCTGATCGCATTCAGCGTGTTGTAGAGAAAATGCGGGTTGACCTGGTATTGCAGCATTTGGAGCTCCGTCCTTTTCTGGTTCAGCTCAATTTCATATTCCCGGATGATATTCTCCTCGATCCGTTCCAGCAGCGCATTGTATCCCCTGGAGATCTCATACACCTCCGCCGGATCGTCCTCCCGGCACTCCGCCGCCGTCAGGCACCTGTTTTCCCTGGTGGACGCCCGGCTCATGACCAGGGCGAGCTCCTTGATCGGCGCACTGATCCGCCTGGCCGCCAGGGCCCCCGCCCAGATCTGTCCGCACAGCAGCAGGATCACCCAGAAGGCAAGGACCCAGATCCCCCGGCCCGCCTGAAAGACAAAAGAGCCCCGGCTCACACACTGGACCAGATACCAGTCCAGCTCCTCCAGGTATTTCACACAGGCCACGTGATCCCGTCCCCCGACAGGCAGCAGGCCCCTGCCCCCCTTTTCGGCTGCGATCTCTGCGGCCCGCCTCCTCCATTCCCCGTCCGCCGCTTCCGGCAGGGCATCCTCAGAGGGATAGATCGCCCCGTTTCCGTTCAGTATGAAGCCGGACCACCCCTCCTGCCTTCTCACCCCGTCGAACCGCTCCCTCATCGCACCGAAATCCAGGTCAATGTAAATGGTCCCCAGGCTCTCCGCTCCCTCCACCGGATAGAGGGGATAGCTGAGGGTCAGAAGGGTATAGGGCACCAGGTTGATCTCCCCCTCATACACGTCCGTCACCGCCCTGCGGTTCTTTCCGCTCTCCGTCACATACAAGCGCATTTCCTCCGCCAGCGCGACACTGCTCCGGGAATCCTCCACGTAATTGCCATAGATGCTGCCGTCCGCAGTCACGATGGTCGCCCGCAGCACGTTGGAATTCACCATGCCGAGACCGTTGAGCAGATTCCTGACATACCGTTCCCTCTCAACCTGGCTCTCCCGCCCGCCCCGCTCCTGCGGCCCATTCATGATCCGGTCCATCCCGTCGTCGATCAAATGCAGGAAACGCATCCGGTCCACGTTGGACACCATGAACTTAAGCTCCTCCTCCCACTGCTCGTTCAGTCGTTCCATGTAAAACAGGTTTCTCTGCCTGGTCTCCCGGATATCCAGAAACAGGCAGATGCCGATGAGCACCATGGAAAAAAACAGGCAGCCGCCCAGACGAAAGACCAACTGCCTGCCAAACGAACTTCTCTGCCGTTTTTTCATCCGGACCGCGCACCTCCCCTGTCGCCCGAAATCTCCTCTCTCCTGCTCCTGGCCGCCTCGCTCACCCCCGCCAAACAGTCCAGTATGTCCGTCTCCTCCGGCTCCATGATCAGCTTTTGGATCATCTGCTCGCACATGGTGTCCACATATCCCGAAGCGATGCCGGTATCCAGCTCGAACCACCCCTTCTCAAACTTCTCCGTGAAGCGCTCCGCAAAAGAGAGGTCCCCGTTTCCTCCCCGGATCAGGGAATAGGACCCCGTCCTCTCCGCATACTCCCTGGCCACCTCCTCCGACAGGAGATAGTCCAAAAACACCCTTGCCGCTTCCGGATGCTCACAGGATGCGGACAGGGCGATGCTGGCGTCCAGCTTCACGTACACCTTTCCTTCCCTTCCATCCGCCGGAAAAGGGATAAATGCCAGACGGATCTTGGGATTCTGCTTCTTGATGGCAGAATACGCCCAGTTCCCCTGCATGAACATATAGGCCTCCCCTCCGGCAAACCGCCTGAGAGCCTCGTCGTACCCCGTCTTCCAGGATTCCTCCTGCCCGAACCTGCGCAGCTCCAGATACCGCTCCAAGGACTCAACGATCCCCTCGTTTTCCTGCAAAGGCAGAATCCCTTCCGCCGCCATGCGCACGGCCTCCGACCGGTTTCCCCATTCGGCCCCATACACGGTGTCCCATCCCTGGGCATAAGTCCACGTGTCCCCGTCCGGAAAGATCATCGCCAGCTCCCCGTCGGCGCGGATCGTCTCCAAAAGCTCCCGGAATTCCTCCCAGGATTCCGGTATCCCGTAGCCGGCCCGCTCCAAAAGCCCGCAGTTCAAAAAAATGCCCTTAAAATTCACGGAGAGCGGAAGGATGTAAGTCTTCCCGTCCGTCTGGAGCCACGGCCCGTACCCTTCCGGGTCCGTCATCCGCTCCAAAAGCCCCAGCCCGTCAAGGGGCGCCAGATACCCGCCCTTCGCATACTTCCTTACCGTCTCCTCCGAGGAACCGATCATCTCCACGATATCCGGGAACTCCCCTCTCACCGCCCGCATCTCCAGCTCGATATCCGGGTTCGGCACCACCACGGCCCGCACGGTCACCTCGTCCTGCGACACATTAAACGACTCGATGATGGACTCGAAGATATGGATGGTCTCCCTTTTCCTCAAAAAAAACGTCAGCTCAACGGGCGTCCTCTCCTCGACCCGGCTCCCGTCCTGCCGCTTCCCGGCGGCTGTCGCACAAAAAAACAGGACTACCCCCAGCACCGCCGCCCTCTTCCAGAACCGTTTCCGTTTCATCAATCATGCCGCCTCCATCCCTCTTCCATTTTTCTCCACTGTCTGTAAGTATAACACAGATTCCTGTCGAAACATAGCCACTTTCCGCAGCCCTCCTTTTTGGCCCGTGTGCAATCGAGTAGGGGAGAAGTCTTTTCCCCTACTCGTCGCACCGCCCATGCGCCACCCCAGTGGCATCTTTCCTCTGCACAGGCGTGTGCAAAAAAGGTCCGGACATTCCACTGTCCGGACACGCAAAAATCTGAGAGGCACCGCAAATGCAGGATAACCTTCTCATTCCTCCCTGTACAGGTTCCGTATTTCCTTCAAAAACCTCCGGTATCCTTTGATGACTGCGGGCGGTCCCTCAAGGCGTACCTGACAGCCAAAGCCGGCCAGCCAGCCATAAAATCCTGCTCCCGGCTTTACCTTCCATTTCAACAAGGTATCTCCCGGACGTTTTCCGGCCTTTCTTTTGACAAAGCCCTTCCCGCCGAGTTCCTCCCATATGTCCTTTGCCGTCTCGTCTGCGCAGGAAAGCTCTATCTTCGTATTTCCAAAAACCAACCATTCCGGCCGATTTTTGGAATGGTCCATTTCGTTCCGTGCTTCGAAATCCTCCGCCAAGCATCCGGAAGACTCCTCCTGCGCCTTCTCACAGGAGCGCATGTCTTCCCCGTCCTTCGAAGCCACCGCATGTTCTTCCGGCTCCAGATAATATCCGGCCATGCGGCCCCTTCTGGCGGCAATGGGATAGCCGAATCTGCGCAGAGCATCCAAATCGTCATAAATCCGCTTCCGTTCCGCCTGGATCCCGTGGGCGGCAAGCTCCGCCAGGATCTCCCTCATTGTCACCACATGAGTTTCGTCGCTGTGCTCCAAAAGCTTCAGTATGTACAGAATCTTTAGTTTCTGATTGGCTGCTCTCGCCATATCCGGCCTCCCTTCCACATATTCGACAAACCTTTCCTGCAGCGTCAATACCGGTTATACACATGTACCAGGAACCTTAAGAACTCGGCCTCCTCATCTCCAAGCTGTCCCTTCTTAAGCCTCCATCTCCAGTTGCCCCCCAGGGTCGAGGGAAAATTCATCCTGGCAGAATTGTCAAGTCCCAAAACGTCCTGGGCCTGGAAAACCACCACGTCCGCAATGCTTCCATATGCCTGCCTGAAAAGTCCCTCCACGATGTCGTCCCGGTTCCTTGTGCCAAGCAGCTCGAACAGGTACGTCAAAACCTCGTCGGACTTGTCGCAGAACAGCCCCGTCAAAGTCTCGTTGTCGTGGGTCCCACCATAGGCCACGCAGTTGGAGGTCCGGTAATTGTGAGGCAGATGCTCGTTGGCCGGGTCGCCGTCAAAGCCAAAAGCCAGCACCTTCATACCCGGATAGCCGTTGTCCTTCAGAAGCTTCCGCACCTCGGGAGTCACCGTGCCAAGGTCCTCGGCGATGATCTTCATCTCCCCGGCCTCCTCGTTGATCACGTCCGTCAGCTTCGTCCCCGGCCCCTCCCGGTAAGCACCGGTCCGGCTGTCCTTCGCCCCTCCGGGCACCGCATAATACCTGGTAATCCCGATGAAATGATCGATCCGGAGTGCATCGTAAAGCCCCTTAGAGGATGCAATCCGCCTGCGCCACCAGGTAAAGTCGTCCTTTTCCATGGCACCCCAGTCATAAAGGGGATTGCCCCAGAGCTGTCCCGTATCGCTGAACGCATCGGGCGGCACTCCGGCGATGAATTTGGGCAGAAGGTTTTCCTCGTCCAACTGAAACAGTCCCGGATGGCTCCACACGTCGGCACTGTCAAGGGCCGCATAGATGGGAATATCTCCGATGATCTGGACTCCCCTTTCCTTTGCATACTTCTTAAGCTTCCTCCACTGCCGGAAGAAATGATACTGGCAGAATTCCCAGAATTCCATCTCGTCCTTCAAAAGCTCCCGGTATCTGGCAAGAGCCTCTTCCTCCCGGAACCGAATGTCCGCATCCCAAAGAAGCCAGCTCTCGTTCTCAAACTGTCCCTTGCAGGCCATGTAAAGGCAGTAATCCTCCAGCCAGTAAGCGTTCTCTTCCCGGAAGGCTGCAAATTCCTCTGTCTCCTTATGGCGGCTGCTCCCAAAAGCCTTCCTGAGCACCCGGAACCGGTTTCTGTATATGTCCTCGTAGGAAACATAAGACTCCGGCTCACCCCAAAAATACTTCTCCGCATCCCATTTCTCCAGAAGCCCCTCCTCCATCAAGGTCTCCAGGTCGATGAAATAAGGGTTTCCGGCAAAGGCGGAAAAGGATTGATAAGGGCTGTCTCCGTAGCTGGTTGGTCCCATAGGGAGCACCTGCCAGTATTTCTGCCCCGCACTCCTTAAAAAGTCGATAAATTGGTAGGCAGCCTTTCCAAAGGTCCCAATTCCATAAGGGGACGGAAGGCTGGTAATGGGAAGCAAAACCCCCGCTCCCCGCTCTAAAGTCCGGCTGTTCATCATTGGTTCCCTCCCTCTTGTTTTTCTTCTATTATACTGAAAAACCAGGGCACATACAACAGAAACCTTATGCTTCTTGCAAAAAAGGCGCCTCACTTTAAAAACAATTTTAGCAGCCGTTCCTTCCCCTTCGTATAGGGCTGATAACGGATCGGCATGTCGAGCCAGTTATATTTTTTCACGATACTCTTCTCATGGCTGAAGGTCTCAAAGCTCTTCCTTCCATGGTAGCTTCCCATCCCGCTCATTCCCACGCCGCCAAAGCCCATGCGGGAGGAGGCCAGATGAATGATCGTGTCGTTGATACAGCCGCCGCCAAAACTCAGCGAAGAAAGGAGTCTGCGCTCTGTCTCCCTGCTCCTCGTAAAAACATAGCAAGCCAGAGGTTTTTCCCGCCCTCTCACAAAGGCTTCCGCCTCGCCGAGTTCCCGGAAGGTGAGCACTGGAAGAACCGGGCCGAAAATCTCTTCCTGCATGACGGGCGCATCCGCCGTCACCCCATCCAACACCGTCGGGGCGATCTGCAGCGTTTCCCGATTTCCTTCGCCGCCCATTCGGACCTCCATCCCCTCAATCAGCCCGCTCACCCGCTCAAAATGTTTCTCGTTGATGATCTTCGGGTAGTCCGGATTTTCCAAAGGCTTCTCCCCATACATATGTTTCGCCGCCGTCTCAAAAAGCTCCAGAAACTGCTCCTTCACGCTCTCCTGGATCAGAAGATAGTCCGGGGCCACACAGGTCTGCCCCGCATTTAAAAACTTTCCGAACGCCAGGCGCTTCGCCGCCGTCTTAAGGTCCGCCGTCCCGTCAATGATGCAGGGACTTTTTCCGCCCAGTTCCAGCGTCACCGGAGTCAGATAGCGGGAAGCCTTTTCCAGGACCAGCCTTCCCACCTTCACGCCGCCGGTAAAAAAGATATAGTCAAACCGCTGTTCCAGAAGCGCCGCATTCTCCTCTCTGCCTCCCTCCACCACAGCCACATATCCTGGCGGAAACACGGCCTCCACCAGTTCTTTGATGACCGCGGAAACGGCGGGCGCATAGGCCGAAGGCTTTAAGATGCAACAATTTCCTGCGGCGATTGCCCCCGCAAGCGGCTCCATGCAGAGCATGAACGGATAATTCCAGGGAGACATGATCAGAGTCACTCCGTAGGGCTCCGCCACCGTAAAACTCTTTCCGTGAAAATGCGCCAGCGGAGTCAGATGTCTCTTGGGTCTGGCATAGCCTTTCAAATGTTTTTCCAGATAGCCAAGCTCCGAGATTGCAAGCCCTGTCTCCGTCATATAGGACTCAAAGTCCGACTTATTCAGATCCTTTTTCAGCGCTTCGTGGACCCGGCCTTCCTTCCGCCTAATCTCAGCCCTCAGCGCCCGAAGCTTTTCCAGGCGAAATTCCACCGATTTTGTCACCCCGGAATCAAAATATTCCCTCTGCCTCTTCACCAACGCTTCAAGATCCAATGTTGTCCTTCCTCCTCGCCACACTTGCCCTTCTCCCAATCACAAGCAGCACCACCGCCAACACAACCAGGCCAGCCAGGGTCCCGACCCAGCCATTTCCGGCAAGACCTCCCGCCAGGAAGCCCACAAAGCAGCAGCCGGCCACAGTCAGCGCATAAGGAATCTGCGTCGAGACATGGTTGATATGGTTGCACTGAGCGCCCGCAGAAGCCAGGATCGTCGTGTCGGAAATAGGAGAAATGTGATCGCCGCACACGGCTCCCGCCAGAATTGCTGCCGTGGTAATGGTCAGCATGTTGATATCCGCCGTCCCCACCACCTGGACTGCAATGGGAATCAGGATGCCGAAGGTTCCCCAGGAAGTACCGGTGGCAAAGGAAAGCCCCGTAGCGACCACAAACAGAATCGCCGGAAGCAGCATGCCCACCAGGGCACTGCCTCCCACCACGCCGCTGACAAATCCACCGATATTTAAGTAATCCTCATTGCACACACCGGACAGGGTCCAGGCCAGGCAGAGGATCATGATGGCGGGAGTCATGGCCTTAAAGCCCTCCACAAAGCTGTCACAAAACTCCCGGAAGGTAATGACCTTTCTCGGCAGGTACATGACAAACACCACGACCAGGGTGAAGAAGGAGCCGAGCACCAGGCTTTTTGCAGAATCGCAATCGGCAAAGGCATTCACGATCCCCGCACCGTCCAAAATTCCGCCCGTATAGAGCATGGCGGTAATGCAGAACACGATCAGCACCGCAATGGGAAGCACCAGGTCGATGACCTTCCCGTTTCCCGTCACCTCCAGGTCCTTGTCCCCGCTGGTCTCCTCCCCCTCTGCGGCGATTCTTTCCTCGTAGGCCCGCATGGTCCCGTAATCCACGTTTCGGACAATGATATAGATCATGAAAAGGATCGTGAGGATCGCGTACAGGTTAAAGGGAATCGTCCGCAAAAACAGGTTGAAGCCGTCAATGCCACAGTTTTCCGGCAAAGAGGAACCCACTGCCGCCGCCCAGCTTGAAATGGGAGCGATGATGCAGATCGGCGCCGCCGTGGCGTCGATGATGTATGCAAGCTTCGCCCGGCTCACCTCGTACTTGTCCGTCACCGGCCGCATGACCGTGCCCACCGTCAGACAGTTGAAATAGTCGTCCACTAAAATCAGGGAGCCCAGGAGCACCGTGGAAAGCTGTGCCCCTTTTTTGGATTTGATCGCCCG
>CAJUOF010000241.1 GCA_910587905.1 uncultured Lachnospiraceae bacterium | reverse complement strand
GAGCAGGCGCGTCAGAAGCCTCAGGCCGTTGTGGAGGTATGCCGTCTTCTCAAAATCCCCCTCCATCATCCGTGCAAGCTTCGCTTTCTCCGTCTGTAACAGTACCTCACTGTCCATGAGAAAAGCAGACCGCTCCGCCAGTTCACTGACCAGGATCCCCAGGCTGTCGCGGGCCGTTTCATAATCCTCTCCCGCGACATCCTTCAGGCTGACGGACAATACCGGATATTTTCCCATATGCTGTTCACAGAGTTCTCTTTCCTCCGCGATCTCAAGCCCCCCAAAAAGGGAGGGATCCGTTCCGATCTCAAAAAAGCTTCTCAGCATGTCCAGATTCAGGCTTTTCCCGAAACGGCGGGGCCTTGTGATCAGGTTCACGCTCCCGCGGCCATCAAGCAGTTCCCGGATAAGCCCGGTCTTATCCACATAATAATAGCCCTCGGTCCTGATATCCCGGAAAAACTCGATCCCGATCGGAAGCTTTTTCTTATTTTCCATCTGCCCTCCTCCTTCCGGCTGTTTCTCCAATTATAGCATGTCCGGAGGACTCTGTGCAATACATCCTGAAAAAAGCACCGCCGTCCTCCCGATAAGGAAAAACGGCGGAGCCTTCATCGAAACCCACTGCAATAAATACCGTTACGCAAACCTCCGGCCACAGGGGCCGCAGGCAATTACACTTCAAAAGTCAGATCACCGTAGGACGGGATCGGCCAGAACTCCTTATCCACGATCATCTCCAGCTTGTCGAGGGGAGCCCTCAGTGCGGACATGGCGGGCATCACCCGGTCATGGTAGGCTCTCGCCTGGCCCTCGCCCTCCTCCATGGCGGCTGCCTCCGCCGTCACGCTCTTAAGGGCGGTAAGAGCCTTCCTGGACTCGGCCAGCAGGGAAGAGGTCTCGACCAGAAGCTCCGTCTGGGCGCTCACGTCCGCCTCGGGGCAGGCATCCCGGACTGCGCTCACGGAGTTGGCCAGCTCCGTGGTGTAAGAGATCACGGAAGGGATCAGCTGCTTGCCGGCCATGTCGATCATGGTCAGTGCCTCGATGTTGATGGCCTTGGCATAAGTCTCGTAAAGGACCTCCGCCCGGGATTCCAGCTCTGCCTTGGTGAAGATGTGGAACTTCTCGTACAGCTTCACGGCCTTCTCCGTGGTGATGCTCTGCACGGCGTCCACCATGGAGCGGATGTTGGGAAGCCCTCTCCGCTCGGCCTCGGCCACCCACTCCTCGGCATAGCCGTTGCCGTTGAAGATGATCCTCTGATGCTCCGTCAGGTACTCCTTGATCAGGTCATGGACGGCCACGTCAAAATTGTCCGCCTTCTCCAGCACGTCCGCCGCCTCGCAGAAGGCCTCCGCCACGATGGCGTTCAGGGTGGTGTTGGGGCTTGCGATGGAGTCGGAGGAACCGACCATGCGGAATTCAAATTTATTTCCGGTAAAGGCGAAGGGCGACGTCCGGTTCCGGTCGGTGGCGTCCTTCTGCAGATCCGGCAGGGTGCTGACGCCGGTGTAGAGCCGTTCGCCCTCCTTGCAGGAGGCGGCCTCCCCCGTCTCAATGAGCTGTTTCACCACGTCCTCCAGCTGCTCGCCCAAGAACATGGAGATGATGGCCGGCGGCGCCTCGTTGGCCCCCAGCCTGTGGTCATTGCCCACGTTGGAGGCGGACTGGCGCAAAAGATCCGCATGGGTGTCCACCGCCTTGATCACACAGGCCAGCACCAGGAGGAACTGGATATTCTGATTGGGCGTGTCGCCGGGATCCAGCATGTTCACGCCGTCGTCGGTGCAAATGGACCAGTTATCGTGCTTGCCGGAGCCGTTCACCCCCGCAAAAGGCTTCTCGTGGAGCAGGCAGGCCAGGCCGTGGCGGGTCGCCACCTTCTTCATGGTCTCCATAACCAACTGGTTGTGGTCCACCGCAATGTTGGCCGTGTTGAAAATCGGGGCCAGCTCATGCTGGGCGGGAGCCACCTCGTTGTGCTGGGTCTTGGCGGAGATGCCCAGCTTCCACAGTTCCTCGTTGAGATCCTTCATGTAAGAACCGACCCGCTCCTTGATGACGCCGAAGTAATGATCGTCCATCTCCTGTCCCTTGGGGGCCGGCGCTCCAAACAGGGTGCGCCCCGCATAGATCAGATCCTTCCTCTGCAGATACAGATCCCGGTCCACCAGGAAATACTCCTGCTCCGGACCCACGGAAGCCGTCACCCTGGTGGCCTCCGTGTTCCCGAAGAGCCGCACGATGCGCAGCGCCTGCTCCGAAAGGGCTTCCATGGAGCGCAGAAGCGGCGTCTTCTTGTCCAGCGCCTCTCCTTTATAGGAACAGAAGGCCGTCGGGATGCAGAGGATCGCCCCCGTTGCGTCCTTCTTCACAAAAGCGGGGGACGTGCAGTCCCAGGCCGTGTAGCCCCTGGCCTCGAAGGTGGCCCTGAGCCCCCCGGAGGGGAAGGATGAGGCATCCGGCTCGCCCTTGATCAACTCCTTGCCGGAAAACTCCATCAGCATATGGCCCTCCGCATCCGGATTGGTCACAAAGGAGTCATGTTTCTCCGCCGTGATCCCGGTGAGAGGCTGGAACCAGTGGGTGTAATGGGTCGCCCCCAGCTCCACGGCCCAGTCCTTCATGGCCTTGGCCACCACGTCGGCCGCTGCCGGGGAAAGCTCCCCGCCGTGGTCGATGACATTCTTCACCTCCGCATACACCTTCCTGGGCAGACGCTCCTTCATCTTCCCCATGGTGAACACATTCTCGTTAAAAATCGCTTCCACATTTACTGCCGTTTCACACATAGATTTTCCTCCACACTTTCCTCGGACCTGATAAAACCGGACCGGGCTTCGCCCGGCGTCCGCATCCAGCGCCCATGAAAATAGAGAGAAGGCGCCCTTCTTCGGAACGCCTTCGTTCGATTATCAAGTCTATATTCGGGATATCATCCCCGTCTGTCCCCCGGCAAAACGCATCACGGATGCCCCCTGCCGGATACTTCGTAATTTACGATACCTCATTTTCTTTCGGATTGCAAGCACTTTTTTGCGTACAACCGCTTCCTTCGCCTAATTTTCTAAGGAAACGCTGATCAAATCATCATTCTCCTAAACGTTTCGCCTGCACCACCAGCCGGTCCACGTTCTTGTTGACACAGGTGGACAGGGTGATAATCTTGTCGCCGGCCTCCACGGTGACTCCCGTGTCGTGCAGGGAACGCTCCTGCATGCGGGCGACGTAATCCAGAAACGCCGCGTCATCCGCAAACTCCAGGGTATACGTGTCGCTGTCCGGCGAGACCACGGACACCGCAAAAATCTCATAGATGTAAAAACCCGTCTTCGTATTCACCCGGAAGGTTTTGTGTTCCTCGTAAAAATCATCCTCCCGGTATTTCTTGAGCCCCGCGAACATGGAGCCGTTCTTCATGTTGTGCCCGTAGACGATCACGTTCTTCCCCTCCATGCCTTCGGGAATGTTGCTGTCCACGAACAGGGTCCCCGCCGCGTTCTCCGTCCCCTCGAAGGTATGGGCCAGATAATAATCGTTGTCCGTATACTGGACGATGGGATAATCAATCTCCGTGTCCCGGATGGTGATCCACCCCACGTAGTCCTCGTTCTGCCCCCGCATCAGTGCGTCCAGTTCCTCCCAGGGCTTCGGCCCGGCATCCTCCTGACCCTGGCCGTTTCCCGTCCCGCCGTCTCCGGCCCCCTCGCCGTCCTCCGTCTCCGACAGGATCCTCGCCGCCTCGTCCGCCAGCTTGTCATACTCGTCACTGCCCTTTTTATACTCCAGGTAAATCTTTAACAACTGGTATCCGGAAAAAAGAAAGACGGCCAGCGCAATGACAAAGACCACCGCCTGAATCCTTCTGGAACGTTTCTTTTTCGTCCACTTCGTCGCCATATGTCCGCTCCTCCTGTTCCACGATCATTTCAACCCCCTCTTGATATTTTTCCTCTTTTCCTCTATGATAAAAAAAGAAATTTTTATGCAAGGAAGGGTTCACTCTTATGATTATACGAAATATGACCGCCAAAGACAAGGACAACTTTTTATCCATGTCCGAGATTTTTTACGACTCCGAGGCAGCGCTCCACGGTTTCGACCGCACCGCCCAGGAGCGGAATTTCGAGGCTACCCTAAAAGGTACGCTCCCCGTCCGCTGCCTGATGCTCGAGGAGGAAAACGGAACCGCCCTCGGCTACGGCGTCGTCTGCCATTCCTGGAGCAGCGAGCTGGGCGGCCCCATGATCCTGGCGGAGGAACTGTATCTGAAGCCGGAGGCGAGGGGGCGGGGCCTTGCAAACGAATACTTCCGATGGCTTTTCAAAGAATACGAAGGACGGGCGGCGGGCTTCCGCCTGGAGGTGGCCCCCGAAAACGCCTGGGTCATGGAAATCTACAAAAAACACGGTTTTGAACCCCTGGAATACATCCAGATGATCAAGGTTCTGTAAACCCATTCCCTTTACAGGGCACTTGCGAAACCAGCAAAGTTTGCCGGAATATCCCCCCGTTACTCTGCAGGTTCGCAATCGCCTGATCCCATTTTATGACGAGGAGGAAACTTTATGAGAAAAACAAAAATCATCTGCACCATGGGGCCCGCGGTGGACACGGACGACGCCATCCGCTCCCTGATCGGCGGCGGCATGGACTGTGCCCGCTTCAACTTTTCCCACGGCTCCCACGAGGAACAGAAGGTGCGCATGGACCGGGTGAAACGGGTGAGCGCCGAGATAGGCCGCCCCATCGCCCTTCTTTTAGATACCAAAGGCCCGGAGATCCGGATCCAGGATTTTGAGAACGGCTCCGTCACCCTGGAGGCCGGACAGAGCTTTACCCTGCGCGCTTCGGGGGAAACCGGTAACGAGGAGGGCATCGGCCTGACCTTCTCCGGCCTCGCCTCCTGCGTGACCATCGGCACCAGGATCCTCATCGACGACGGGAAGCTCGCCATGTTCGTGGAGCGCATCGACGGCTCCGACGTGGTCTGCCGCGTCATCAACGGCGGCACCGTCAGCAACCGCAAGAGCATCAACATCCCCAACCTGGACATTCCCATGCCTTACATCAGCGAGACGGACAAAAGCGACATCCTCTTCGGCATCGAACAGGACGTGGATTTCGTGGCCGCCTCCTTCACGAGGACCGCGGACGACATCCGCAAACTCCGCAAACTCCTGAACGACAACGGCGGGGAGCGGATCCAGATCATCGCCAAGATTGAAAACACCCAGGGGATCGAAAACCTGGACGAGATCCTCACCCTGGCCGACGGCATCATGGTGGCCCGGGGCGACATGGGCGTGGAGATCCCCTTCCGGGAGCTGCCCGGCATCCAGAAGACCATCATCAAGAAATGCTACCTGGCCGGAAAGCACGTGGTCACAGCCACCCAGATGCTGGAATCCATGACCAAGAGCCCCCGCCCTACCAGGGCCGAGGTCTCCGACGTGGCCAACGCCATCTACGACGGCACCACGGCCATCATGCTATCCGGGGAGACGGCCGCCGGGGACTATCCCACCGAGGCCGTCCGCACCATGGCTGAGATTGCCGAAGAGACGGAAAAGCACATCAATTACAAAAAACGGTTTTCCGAGCTCCACGATTCTCTCTCACTGAAGAGAAGTCCGGCCGTGGCCGTGGGGATCGCAACCATCACCAGCTCCAACTACCTGGACGCCAAGGCCATCGTGGCCGTCACCAGGACCGGCAGGAGCGCCCGCATGATCGCCGATTACCGGCCCGCCGCCCCCGTCATCGCCCCCACCGTGGACCGGAAGTCCCTCCGTCAGTTAAACCTGACCTGGGGCGTCTATCCCTTCCCCGCCGACGAGCAGGCCAGCGCCGACAGCCTCTTCCGCCATGCGGAGGAGATCGCCCTCCACTCCGGGATCGTGGAGGAGGGGGATACCATCGTGATCTCCGGGGGGCCCCATGAGAAGGACAGTGCAATTGACATGATGAGGATTATCAAGTTATAAAGTCCGGAGCGGGAGACAGAAAACTTTCCATCGCAGACGATAGACGACTCTCAAGTCGCATCTCCCGACCCTCGGAGTGAGGGAGAGCGGGAAAAACTTCCATAAGCAGACGATTGGCGTTTTGCTGCCACGTCTGTGTTGGACGTTTTTCCCGCTCTCCCGGCCTCCCCCCATCATCCTCTCCGCACCCTGGCCGCCTCCACCTGATACCCGTCCAGTTTCTCAAAGGGATACATGTCCTTCGGGATGTGCTTCCAGTCAAACCACTGGAGGTTGGCGGCCCCGGCGCCCGGCGTGTCCGTGGAATAAAACTCCGTGGCAAAACTACTGTAGGGCACCCGGTAGGAGGTATTGGCTTTCACCACCACCAGATCATAGAATGTAGGCTCGATCCCGAAATGGCGGAACAACTGAGGGTCCCCGGAGGAAGCCGGTTCCTCGCAGACCATGATATCCATGTTTCCGATGGAGACCACCGCCGTCTTCCCGATGTTGTTGCAGACGCCCCGGCAGGCAGGTCCCTCCTGATAAAAAATCCCGTCGTGCAGGGAGCGCACCCGCCCCACCGCCGACAGCGGCCCCGGCATGCCGGGCGTGAACTTTGCACCGATGGAAAACTCTGCCTCATTTCCGACACCGACGGCAAATGCCTGCGCCACCACCTCCGGATCCTTGACAAACATGCCCGCCCGAATCTTCGAGCCCCGTTCATAGATCCGAAGGGCCACGGCGATGCTGTCGCCGACGGCCCCCCCGTTGGGAGAATCAGCCGAATCCACCAGGATCACCGGCTTAAGGGCCTCCGGCATTTCCGCCCGGTCAATGACTGCGTCGATGGTTGTAAGCTCCGGCCAGTAGCCCTCCCGGTTTTCAAACAGCCGTCTCCCAAGCTCCGCCGCATAAGCCCTCGCCGCCTCCTCTTCCTCTCCAATGGCGATCACACAGCTCTTGATCTCGGGGATGTCCAGCCAGGGCTGTACCTGGAACAAAGTAAAATCCAGAAGCTTCCCCTCCTCCACCAGAGCCTTCCCGTAATCCATGACGTCCTTGAAAGGCGGCAGCAAAGAAGTATAGCCCACCGGCGGCACCATCATGGGAATCAGCGTCGAAGCTACAAAAGTCTTCTTCCGCTCCAGCTTGCGCATGCCGAGCCTTGCCGCCCGGTATCCCGTCTCATAAAAATCCACGTGGGGATAGGACTGGTAGCCACAGACCACGTCCACATTGGCAAGCATCCGCTCCGTAATATTGGCGTGGAGGTCAAAAGAAGCGGCGATGACCTTCTCCTCCCCCACCATGTCCCGAAGCTTCTCCATGAATACGCCGCAGGCGTCGTCCTCGCTTTCCGTGGAAGTTGCCCCGTGAAGAGACGTGAAGACCGCGTCAAACTCCTCCCGCTCCACATACTCCTGCAGCCTGGAGAGCAGAAGCTCCATGACCTCGTCCTTCACCCTTCCGCCGGACTGGGCAAACAGATCAATGGTGGGCACCGGAGTCCCTCCCGCTTCCTCCACCGCATCAATCATCCCATGGACGGCACAGGCCACACTCCTGCACTTACAGAAAAATTCTTCCCCTTCCAGATAACGGATCGCTTCAAATTGCTCGATAGAACAGTTCAGAGGGTTAAACGTATTCGACTCCTGATGAAATTCACAAATAAGCACACGATAAACTTGGTCCATGGTTCACTCCTTCTTTCATAATGTTATTTAGGCAATTGCGAAACGTGGAATTGTCGAGTGGATTCTGACAATTGATCCATCCAAAGCCTGCAGCGCCAACCATTCCAACGAGCCCATAAGCGCAGAAACCGATCGGGCAGGGGCCCTCCCGTTTTCCATGGTCTCGTTTCCATGGCGCAGAGAGCTTTTCCTGGATACAATTGTCAGAATCCTTCCCAGGTTTTGCAGTTTCGCAATTGCCTAATAATGTTATTGCCGGTCTCCGCCGTCCCCGGCAGCCACAAAGACCGGTTCCAGGAGACGGTACAGCCCTCGGAAAGTCTCATACCCCTTCCGGTAAATCGCCACGGCCTCCGGCCTCGGCCGAAAACTGCGCCAAGGTTTGATCTGCCCGGCCGCTTCCTCAAAACTTTCGCACAGCCCAAGCCCGATCCTCGCACAACAGGCCGTGCCGATGGCGCCGGCATGCCTCGGGTTTGCGGGAACCTGGACCGGCACCTCCAGAATGTCCGCCAGCGCCTGCATCCATACGCCGCTGCCGGCTCCGCCTCCCACGGCACAGATTCTCGTCGGGCGCATCCCGCCCCTCTCCCAGTCATTCTCCACGTTCATTTTCAGCGTGTAACAGACCCCCTCCATGACCGCCTTTACCATGTGCCTGCGGTCATGACAGGAATTCAGGTTGAGGAACGTCCCCCTGGCCGCCTCCGAAAACAGCGGCGGACGCTCCCCGAACATCCACGGAGCCGCCAGCACGCCGCCGCTCCCCGGAGGAAGGTCCGCAAGGTCCTCGTTGATCAAATCATAGATCCCCTCCCCGAGCTCCTCCGCCTCCCTGCGGTAAAACTGCCGGATGGTCCAGTTCAGGGCCAGTCCGATGGCCTGGATCGGGTACAGGAAAATATCCCGCTCCCCGTCAAAGGGAGAGACATACAGATCCTTCGGGGAATGGGCCCGCACAAGGCCCAGCCAGCCGGAAGAGCCGAAATAGGCATGCACCTCCCCCTGCGCCATGCAGCCGGAACCGATCGCAATCGCCGGAATGTCGCCGCAGCCGCCAAACACCGGAATCCCGGCCACAAGGCCCAGCTCCTTCGCCGCCACGTCCGTCAAGACACCCACCTTCTCCTCCGGCTTCACCATGGGCGGAAACTTGTCCCCAGAGATTCCCGCCTCCTCCAGAAATCGGTCATAAAACGCCTGAAGCTCCCCGTCAAAACTTTTCACAAAATGGTTCGTCACGTCCATGGCCGCCCTTCCCGTCGCCTTCCACTTGAGGAACGAATTCACCTCCAGGATCATCTTCGTCCTCCCATAAAGCTCCGGGCAGTGTTCCCGGAACCACAAAAGCTTGGGCCAGTAATCCGACGCATAAAAAAGCCTCTTCCCGAAATGGGCGTTGAGCCTTTCCGCCTCCTCCTCCGCCCGCCTGTCCAGCCAGATCATGCTCCGGCGCAGGGCCTTACCCTCCCCGTCCACGGGAATGATCCCCTTCCACTGACTGCCGAACACGATCCCCTTCGCCCCCTCCGGTCCGATCCCGGACTCCAGGACCACCCGTCTCGTCGCCTTTAAAACCCCCTCCCAGTAATCCGAGGGTTCCTGCTCCGCCCATCCCGGCCGCTCCGTGTAGAGCGGATAACTTTCCACCCGGGCCGCCATAAAATTCCCGTCCAAATCCACCAGGGCCGCCTTGACCCCGCTGGTCCCCAGATCATATGCGATCACATAGTCCTTTGCCATCTCCCCGCCCCCTCAGATCGGAAGAGCACACGTCTGAACTCCAGT
>CAJUOF010000240.1 GCA_910587905.1 uncultured Lachnospiraceae bacterium | reverse complement strand
GGAACGCTTGGCGCAGCAGGCTCCCGCCGGACATATTGGCAGAATATTCTCGTAAATTTATGTTTCGCAATTGCCTAATAATTCTTATATCTTAGGAAAGTTTACGACAAGCAGAGCGTCTCCGCAACAAATCTGCCCCAACAACAGCTTTCGTGCCTGAATACAACAAATGTGAATAAAACGGGCGAAAGTGAACCGTTCTGTCGATGGATTTTTATCGGCAAATCCTCTATAATGGAGGACAGAAAAACTTGAGGAGGTACAAACCATGAAACTTGGAAATCATCTTTTCAGGGCCCGCAAAAAAAGCGGTTTATCCCAGGAAGAGGTTGCAGGAAAACTGGGCGTGAGCAGACAAACCATCTCCAAATGGGAGACGGACGAAACCCTGCCCGACATTTGCCAGTCCAAAAGACTTGCCAATCTGTACGGACTGTCATTGGATGAGCTGATCGAATTTGATGTAGACGTGAAAGAAATCCAGAAATACATTGACCGGACAGACGACGCCGTCTCTGAAAAAATAGACTGGACAAAAGCGTGGAGCAGAAAGTATCCCATTCTCGCCGCCTATCAGAGCGAATTGGATACAAAACCTTATGTAGCCGAGCTGAACTGACTGTTAAACCGTCTGGAACAAGAATACGGGTACTCCGAACTGGATGCGTTCCTCGTCCTCAAAGACATCCTGGCCCTCGTCTGGAAAAGCCGGAAAAGCAGGTAGAATCCCGGCCGAATCACCTCACAAGCGGCTGTGGCTCTTCCGTCTTTCCCCGACATCCTTCCTCACCGCGAGAGCCTGCACAAACTCTCCCTCTGTGAAATAGGAATTCAAAATCATCCGCTCGTTTCCGGCGAGGAGCCGCTCTGCGATCAAGAGTCCGCTCCCCCTCCCCGGCCCCTTCTCGCTCCGGCCGGGCCGGACGCCCTGTTCCCTCACCTCGGGCCGGACCGGATTGGCGATCCGAAAGAGAACCCCGGAACCATTCCCGGCAATTTTGATCCGCACCTCTCCTTCCAGAGGGCCTGCCGCCTCCGCCGCATTGTCTATGAAGATCCCGAGGAGACGCACCAGGTCCCCGAAATCCCCCTCCACCGAGACCGGCTCCGGGATCTCCAGGGAGACCCGGATTCCCCCCTCCAGCTTTTCTGCGATCTTATAATACAAAAAGGCCTTCAGAGGAGCCTCCGTCAAACGCCTAAGCTTCTCCTGAAGGTCGCTTTTTATGAGGGTATCCTCCATAAAGGGAACAATCTGCTCCCGGTAAAAGGCTTTCATCTGCGCATCCTGGCTCTGCTCCACAAAGCCGCCCATGCTGAGAAACAGATTTTTCGTGTCGTGGCGGATCTCCCTCAGGCTGTCCATGTTCTGTTCCAGAACCCTGCTGTAGGAGACGGCCAGATCCCGGTCCCGCCTCGCCGCCGCCATTTTCTCCTTGATGGAGACCGCCTTTGCCAGAAGCCCCAGATAGACTGCGTCCATGAACAGGAAAAAAAGCTGGAACCAAAACATCCGCCAGGACATGTGGCCATATGCGCCGCTCATGACATACATGCTCTCCACGAGGATCATCAGAAAAATGGCGAACACCACCACCAGGAACACATAAAGCTCCAGCCCGGAAAACCGCTCCGAAAGCCGTCTCGAAGGCCAATCCCTCTTCCGGGTCAATTTTCCGAAAAGCCACAGGAGTTCCCAGAACAGCAGCAGGTAGCAAATCCCAAATCCAAGGATCAGGCTGATCCTGGAGAGCGTTCCCAGTCCCATCTTTCCGGAAAAATCAAAATAAAAAGGAAGCAGCTTCTCCGCCAGAGACTCATAGCCGTAGAGAAGAAAAATACCGGCAGAGACCGTCACGGACAGACCCGCAAAGTAATCCTTGAGGTTCCGCTTCTTCCAATAAATGAGAAGGCAGCAGTCCGCCAGAAAAAACATTGCCAGGAAAGGAGAATGGGCGAGAGGCCCGTAGAACAGGAGCATTTCCAGAAACAGCGCCGGGAGCAGAAAAAAACAGGAAGAAACCGGAAGAGGGATCCGGCCGAGAAGCTTCGCAAACAGGACCAGAAGGATCACCTGCGTCAGATAGATCCCGTCCCAGGCATGGTGGGGCCCCTTGAGCGCCAGGACAACCGCCGTCAGGTACCACAAAGCCAGCCCGGCCAAAAGCTTCCCGACCAGAAAAAGCCACCGCCTCTCCCTCAGTTTCCCGCTGCCCATCGTCTCACCTCACTGCGCATTTTCAGAGAACAGGGGATCTCTCTCCGGTCCGACAGCGTGAGATATCCGCTGCGAACCGCCACGATCTGACCTTTCGCTGCCAGGTAAGACCGATGGACCCGAAGAAATCCGTCTCCCAGGCGCCTTCCCTCCTTCTCCAAAGTGCCAAGGACCGTGAGAGAAGAGCCGTTCAGCGTATGGTAGGTGATTCCGTGGGAGATGTGCTTTTCCGCCTCCACATAGAGGATCTCCGAGAGGAGGACCTCCACCGTCTCCCCTGCGCCAAGATTTAAGAGGATCCGCTCTTCCGTTTCTTCCTCAGGTTCCCCCCGCCTGAGGGCCATCCGCATATAACGGCAAAGCCCGGCCTTCAGGTGAGACAGATCTGTTCCCTTTTCCAAAAAGCCGAAAGGCTCCGTCCCGCTCCTGAGAATGTCCATGGCCCTCTCCTGATGGTTCGTCGTGTAGACGATCTGCATCCCCTTTCCTCTCCTCCTGAGGGCCGCTGAGAGATCCAGACCGTTGGGCTTCCCCGGTCCGAAATCAAGATCCAGGAACACGAGATATCGGCCCGGATGCCTTTCCAGAAAAGCCGCCGCTTCCCCGGCAGAGCGCAGGGAGGCTCCGACCCGGACCGGGAGGTCGTCCTTTCGGATCACCTCCTCCGCCGCCTTCCGCTCCAGTTCCAGAAAAAACGGATCGTCATCGCAAAAAAGAATGTTCAGCAAAAAGTGCGCCTCCTTTCCCTTCATTCCCCACTACTGCCGATTTTTCTCCACATCTCGAAGAAATCGCTCCCACTTATCCTCGTAATCCACGAAATATTTGGGACAGACTTTTCCCGTCACGTCATAGTGACGAATGATGTCCTTCGTCTTAATCATATAGGTGTCCGAGAGCCAGGCCGTGAGTCTCACCAGCGAGGCGTAGGTCTCCTTCGAAAATTTCCCGCTCTCGTCCTCATGACAGCACTCAATGGAAATGGTGTCACGGTTCCGTTCATTGGAGGCGTAGGCCACCTCGCTCATGGGAACACACTGGATAATCGTACCGTCGATCCCGATGATAAAATGGCTGCTCGCATAGGTTTCTGTCTCGCCGCCCGCAAGCCCGGCAAAATAATTCCGGTTCTGCTCGGCGCTGGTCCCCGGATTGGCCGTATAATGGATCACGATCCCGGCCACGTCGTCCACAAAAGTCCCCGGCCTGGAAAACTCATTGACCGGCAGCAGGTCCTTGGTCACCCAGTCGGGAACCTGGACCTTCCCCCACTGGATCACCCGCTTCCCGTCCCCGTCCAGATGGACCGGTCTGGCCGGGTCGTGGGCGTCCGGCCAGAGCTCCTCACCTGTGCCCCCGCTTCCGCCGGAAAAGACTTTCGTGCGGATGAAAAACACCAGAAAAACGGCTGCCAGGGCCGTTCCCACCACGAGTAAAATATTTCTGGTCCTGTTTTCCCGCCCCCTTCTCCCGGGCCGCCCTCCGGTTCCATGCCCTCCGCTTCCATATCCTCCAGTCCCATACGTTCCGTTTCCATATCCTCCGGTCTGTTCCTGATACACCCTTCCCCAACCTCTCTTTCGTGGACAGGCCCCCTCCGGGGGACCCGTTTGTTATGATGTTGAGATCAAAAGCCCCAGTTATAAATACAGCCCGGAAAATTGTATAAAAGAAATTCGGGCAAATGACTTCTGCGCCATGGAAATGAGACTCAAAAATCGTGGAAGCCGCTGCTGAACACGATTTTCGCTTCAAGAGGCTCATTGGAATGTTTGGCGTTGCGGAATGCGCACGGATTCCTTTGTACAATTTACCGACAGCAGATTTTATATGGGGCTTTTGCCCTTAACATCCTGTTATCAGTATACCATTCCCAGGGAAAGTTTTTTTGAAAAAACCCTTAAGAATTCAGAACGATCTGCAAAAAAATTCCGGAGAAAATGGCGGCAAAAAGCAACATTCCCGTGACACGCAGGTTCTCTCTCCTGTCCCGGTTGATCCGAAACAGGACCGCCAGCCCCACGCCGCCCCCGGAGAGAAGACCCGCCACCGCCGAGCCAAAGCTTAAGGCCCCGCTCAGATAAAGCTCCGTCAGCACCACCGAAGCCGCACAGTTGGGGATCAGGCCGATCACCGCCGCCAGCACCGGCTGGAAAAAAGAATCCTTGAGCAGAACCCCCGACAGCCACTCGATCCCCACCGCCCCCAGCAGGATGTTGAGGAGCACGTTGACACCGAATAAATAGATAAAAATTTCCAGCGTGTGGTAGAGGGCCGCCCGCAGGATCGTATGACGCCCGTGATGATCCGAGGCATCCTCCCCCTCCGGATCGTACCCCTTCCCAAGTACATCGAAGGGCATCTCCATCCCTTCCTCTTTACAGCCGCACTCGTCGCAGATGGCCCCCAGCCTTTTCCTCTTCATGGCGCTCTTTGCCAGCAGAAGGTCCGCCCCGTAGCCCCAGAAAACTCCCAGGAGGACCTTCACAGCCAAAAGCCTGAACACGGTCCCCGCCTGGCCCGGATGGCCCATGAGCAAAAGGACGGCCTCGTCCGAGGTGGAAAGGAACACCGCCAGGAGCGTTCCCACCGTGATGACGCCGCCGGCATAGAGGTTGGCCGCCGCCACGGAAAACCCACACTGGGGCACACAGCCAAAGAGCGCCCCCGCCGCCGGCCCCGCCGCCCCGATCTTCGAGAGAAAACCGTCCCGCCTTCCCCCCGACCGGTGTTCCAGAAACTCAAGAAACAGAAACGCCGCCAGAAGAAAAGGCAGCATCTTCAAAGTGTCCAGGCCCCCGTCCAGAAGTGCATCAACCAAAAGCTCCAATATTCCCGTCCTCCTTTTCCGTCCTCAGAGCCGTTTCCCTTTCTCATTCCGAAAAGACTCCAACCCAGCCTCATTCCTGCGGGCGGCCTTGAGCTCCCGGACAAACCGGCTGGGCGCCGCCTCCATCCCGCACCGCTCCTTCACCCAGTACACGTGCAGCTTCTCCTTCGCCCTGGTCATGGCCACATAGAAGAGCCGCCGCTCCTCCTCCACGTCCACGGAAAGCCCCGCTTTCCCGTGGGGAATCACCTGCTCATTGACATTGGGCAGAAAAACCGCCTCATACTCCAGGCCCTTGGCCCCGTGCATGGTGGAAAAGACCACCCCAGCCGGCTCCCGCCCGTCCCTCTGCTTTTCCATCTCCTTCCGGAAACGGTCCATGTGGGCGAACCATTCTGGAAAGGACGGATATTCCTCGGCATCGGCAAGAAGCTCCTCCGCCACCGCAAGAAGCTCCCCCGCCTCCAGGTTCCGCTCCTTCGCATAAGTCCTCAGATAATCGTCATAACCCACCGCTTTCCGGATGTGGACGACGGCCTGGTACGGCGGCCTGCGGCCGATGGTCCGAAGGTCCTCCGAAAGCTCCCGGATCCGCCTCGCCATCCAGGGCTTCTCCTCATACATGGCCTCGATCTCCGAGAGAGACACATTCCCGCCGGAAAACACCGACCGGGAGACGTAACGGCAGGGTTTATTCAAAATACGCAGAAGAGTTCCCCGGCTCTCATCCCCCATGGCCGCCCGGACATAGGCCAGAATGTCACCGCAGATCCAGTGGGTATAAAGACTTGGGATCAAATCCCTCGTCTGAAAAGGAATGTTATATTCCATCAGAAGACCCGCAAGCCCCCGTCCCCCCGCATTGGTCCGGGAGAGGATTGCCATCTCCTCATAAGCCATCCCTTCCTTATGATATGCCTGAATGTGAGAAAGAATCCGCCGGTTTTCCTCCGACTCCGTGGGAAATCCCCCCAAAACCACGGGAGTCCCCGCCCGGTCCGTGCCGGAAATCTTCTTCCCAAACCGAACCAGATTGTGAGAAATCAGATTTCCCGCCGCCCCGATGATCTTGTCCTGAGACCGGTAATTGACCGCCAGAAGATACCGCTTCGCCTCCGGGTACTCCCGCTCGAAATTTAACATCAGCTCCGGCCTGGCCCCCCGGAACCGGTAAATGGCCTGATCGTCGTCCCCCACCGCAAAGAGATTGTTCTCCGGCAGGGCCAGAAGCTTTAAAATCTCATACTGGAGCCTGTTGATATCCTGAAACTCGTCGCAGAGGATGTACCGGTACTTCCTCTGCCAGGCCCCGAGAATGTCCTCCCTCGCCCGAAAAAGCTCATAGCAGAGACTCAGCATGTCGTCAAAATCGATGACGTTCTCCCTCCGGAGCCGATTCTCATAAGCACGAAAAAGCCGCCGGAACAACTCCTCCGGACAGCTTTTGGAGTAATAGTTTTCCAAATCCAGCAGGTCATTCTTCACACTGCTGATCTCACACAAGACCTCCTGCAAAAACTCCAGCGGTTCCTCCGCCATGGAAGGCTCCGCCTCCGTAAGCTCCTCCGAAAGAAGCCGGAGCCTCCTCTCCTCCCCGATGATCTGGGAGGCGTCATAATGATAGGCGTGCTTCAAGACACGGAAATACACCGAATGAAAAGTGCCGAAGGTCACGGGAAGCTTCCTTCCGTCCATGAGCCCCTCGAAACGGGCCTGCATCTCCCTCGCCGCCGCCCGGGTAAAAGTGATCACCAGGATTTCACCGGGCGGCACCTGATACTCCTCGACCAACTGCTTCACCCGCCTGGTGACCACGGTGGTCTTGCCGGAGCCAGGCCCCGCCAGTACGAGGGCGGGGCCGTCCTTATGGCACACCGCCCGTTCCTGGAACTCATTCAGCTTACCCACGGGCCAGCTTCTCAATGCCCGTCTTGATACGGGCAACGGCCTCCTCTTTCCCGAGAAGCTCCATGATCTCCGTGGCCCCCGCCGGCGTCATCTGCTTCCCGGAGACCGCCGTGCGCACCGGCCAGAGCACAAAGCCGTTCTTATAGCCCTTCTCCTTCGCATAGCCCTGCAAAAGCCCGTAGAGGGAATCGTTGTCCCAGGCATCCGTCCCCTCCAGCAGGGGAAACAGGTCCTTAAGGACCATGAGAGAGCTCTCCTCGCTGGTCTTCATCTTCTTGTGGGCGTACATGGCCGTGTCATACTCCGGGAGCTCCTCCAGAAAATCCACCAGCCCGGCGATATCCGGAAACACCTCGATCCTGGTCTGCACCATGGCCGCAATCTTCCTTAAGTCAAAGGGCTTACGGAGCACTTCCTTTAAATAGGGCTCCGCCATCCCATAGAACGCCTCCGGTTCCATGGCCTTCAGATACTCCCCGTTCATCCACTTGAGTTTCTGGATGTCGAACACCGCCGGCGACTTGCTCATATGGCGGTAATCAAAAGCCTCCACAAGCTCCTTAAGGGAGAAGATCTCCCGATTGTCCTCCGGGCACCAGCCAAGGAGCGCCACGTAGTTGACCACCGCCTCCGTCACGAAGCCCTGGTCGATCAGGTCCTCAAAAGAAGAATGGCCGCTCCGCTTGCTGAGCTTCTTGT
>CAJUOF010000239.1 GCA_910587905.1 uncultured Lachnospiraceae bacterium | reverse complement strand
TCCCTCCGCCGGACACGGAGAAATCGGCCACGCCCTCGTTGATGTCGGGCGGAAGCAGGGGAATCCCCATGGAGCGGCTCACCAGGATGTATTCGGAGACCTTGGCGGAATTGTCGATGACGGAGGTCATCAGGGCCGCCATGTATTCCACCGGATAATAATATTTCAGATAAGCCGTCTCATAGGCCACCACCGCATAGGCCGCCGCATGGGACTTGTTGAAGGCGTATCTTGCAAAATCCGTCATCTCATCGAAGATCTGCTGGGCCGTCCTCTCGTCAATCCCGTTGGCGATGCAGCCCTTCACCCCCTCCGCCTCATTGCCGTAGACGAAATTCTGCCGCTCCTTCTCCATGACGGACGCCTTCTTCTTGGACATGGCCCGCCGCACCAGGTCGCTCCGTCCCAAGGTGTAACCGCCCAGATCCCGCACGATCTGCATGACCTGCTCCTGGTAGACGATGCAGCCGTAGGTGGATTCCAGAATCGGTTCCAACTGGGGGCAATGGTAGGTGATCTCCTCCGGCCGGCTCTTGCCCCGGATGTACTGGGGGATGAAGTCCATGGGACCGGGACGGTAGAGGGAGATCCCGGCGATCACGTCCTCCAGATTGTGGGGCTGCAATTCCTTCATGAAGCTCTTCATGCCGGAACTTTCCAGCTGGAACACCCCGTCGCACCGCCCCGTACAGAGGGAATCGTAAACCGCCTTGTCGTCAAAGTCAATGTGGTCGATGTCGATGGAGACGCCCTTACTCCTCTCAATCAGCTTCACCGCATCCCGGATCACCGTCAGGGTCCTGAGTCCCAGGAAATCCATTTTTAGGAGCCCCAATTCCTCCAGCGTAGTCATGGTAAACTGGGTGGTGATGGAACCGTCGGCCGCCCTGGAAAGGGGCACGTACTCTTCCACCGGCTTCTGGCTGATCACCACGCCGGCCGCATGCATGGAGGCATGTCTGGGAAGTCCCTCCAGCCGCTTCGACATGTCAATCAAAAACTTCACCTGGTCGTCATTTTTGTAAGCCGCCGCCAAATCCGGAGTCTTTAAAGCGGCATCAAGGGTGATTCCAGGCTCCCTGGGCACCATCTTTGCGATCTGGTCACAGAGGGCGTAAGGCAGGTCCAGGGCCCGGCCCACGTCCCGGATCACGCCCCGGGCCGCCAGGGTTCCGAAGGTGACGATCTGGACCACCCGGTCCTTCCCGTACTTTTCTCCCACATAGTCGATGACCTCCTGGCGCCGCTCAAAGCAGAAGTCCACGTCGATATCCGGCATGGACACCCGCTCCGGGTTTAAGAAGCGCTCAAAGAGCAGGTTATAGCGGATGGGATCGATGTTGGTGATCCCCAGGGTGTAGGCCACGATGCTCCCGGCGGCGGAACCTCTCCCCGGCCCCACCATGATCTCATGGTCCCTGGCGTATTTGATGAAATCCCAGACGATCAGGAAATAATCCACATATCCCATGGTCTTTATGACGTCAAGCTCATAATCCAACCGGTTCTTCAGCGTTCCGTCGTCCCCCGGATACCGTTCCCGAAGCCCCGCCAGACAGAGCTCATTTAAATATTCCCAGGCCGTTTTTCCCTCCGGCACGTCGAACCTGGGAAGCTTCGTCACCCCGAACTCGATCTCCACATTGCACCGTTCGGCGATTTTGTGAGTATTCTCAATGGCTTCCTCTGCATAGGGAAAGAGTCTCCGCATCTCTTCCTCGGACTTGCAGTAATACTGTCCGCCCTCGTAGCGCATCCGGTTCTCGTCGCCGACCTTTTTGTTGGTCTGAATACAGAGAAGAATGTCGTGGGGCTCCGCATCCTCCGCAAAGGTGTAATGGACGTCGTTGGTGGCCACCAGCGGAATCCCCAGCTCCCCTGACATCCGCACCAGTTGGGTGTCCACCAAACGCTGCTCTGGAATCCCGTGGTCCTGAATCTCAAGGAAAAAGTTTCCCTTTCCGAAAATCTCCTCATATCCCCTGGCCGTCCGGCAGGCTTCCTCGTACATGCCCCGGACCAAGTATTTGGGGATCTCCCCCGCCAGGCAGGCAGAGAGGGCGATAATCCCCTCGTGGTACTCCTTAAGCACCTCGTAATCCACCCTCGGTTTATAATAAAAGCCATCGATAAAGCCTTTGGACACGATCTTCATCAGGTTGGCATAGCCCGTATTGTTCTCCGCCAAAAGAACCAGATGATAATACCGGTCCTCTGAATTGTTCCCCTCTTTTTCAAACCGGGAGCCGGTAGTCACATAGACCTCGCAGCCGATGATGGGGCGGATCCCCGCCTCCTTCGCCGCCTTGTAAAAATCAATGACCCCGTACATCACGCCATGGTCCGTGATCGCCAGGCCGTCCATGCCGAGGGTCTTCGCCTGAACCACCAGCTCCTTAATCTTGCTGGAGCCGTCCAGCAGGCTGTACTCCGTATGCACGTGCAGATGAGTAAATGCCATGTTTTCCTCCATTTCTACGAATCCCCCGCAGTTTCCTGCGGGGGATTCCATTCTTCCTATGACTTGCTCACCAGATATTTCTCAATGGCCGCCGCGGCTTTTTCCTCGTCCTCACCGCTCACCGTAAGCTGCACATTGGCCCCGCTCCCGAGGCCGAGAGCCATCATTCCCATGATGCTCTTCGCATTTACCTTCCTGGACTCATCCTCAATGTAAATGCTGCTCTCATACTGGCTGGCCATCTGCACCAACATCGCCACCGGACGGGCCTCCAGGCCTTCCGAGATCCCAACGGCTATCTTTTTTGTGATCATAGACTCTCCTCCTCGTCATTATCCCTCAGCGATCTTGCCAATTCTTTGAGTTTCCGCAAACGATGATTGACACCGGATTTTCCCACCGGCGGAGTCAGGGAGTCGCCCAGCTCCTTTAAAGTCGCCTCCGGCTGCTCCAAGCGGGCAAGGGCAATCTCCTCCAGCCCTTCCGGAAGCCTGTCAAATCCAATGTTGTCGCGGATATATAATATATCATTCATCTGCTCTACGGCAGCGGATACCGTTTTGTTAATATTGGCTGTTTCACAGTTCACCTTCCGGTTGACACTGCCTCTCATTTCTCTGAGAATGCGGACATTTTCCAGCTCCATGAGTGCCACGTTGGCCCCCATAATCCCCAGCATATCCACAATTTGATTTCCTTCTTTTATATAAAGCACATAATAGCGCTTGCGAAGCACAATCTTGGCTTCAAGATCAAACGCCCCAATCAAGCTCTGCAGTTGCTTCGCCTTTTCCTCATTGTCGCAGACAATCTCAAAATGATAGGACTTCTGAGGATTGCTGATGGAGCCGCCTGCCAGAAACGCCCCCCGAATAAAGGCCTGTTTGCAGCAGGAATTCTGTACCACCATGCTGCTTATAAAATCCTTGCGGTCTTCCGGTCTCCCGTCTTCGCCCAGAAGCTTGATGGTCTGTAAAAATCCCTCTGCTTCTTTTCCCTCTATGAGTAACAGGGAAGAGCCCTCTTTTCCGACCCTGCGAAGATCAATTCCAAAAGCCCGTTTCAGAAGAACTGAGAACTTTTTTCCGACAATCGGATTCTCAATCCTTAAGAGCAGCCGTTTTCCGTCCGCAGACGCCTGGCCGCACATGCGGAATATGGCTGCCGCCTCCGCAATCTGACAATGCCTGGCACTGCTCACCTGACGGGAAAGCTCCTCCTTCACCTCTGATGAAAAAGACATGGGCTCACCTCAAACCTCTTCCTGTTATAACATCATAAGCGGGGATTGTCAACTATAAGGATGTTCAAACTCGCCCAGAAGCCGAATCTCAAGCTCCAGGGCGACACCAAATTTTTTTAATACCTGCCCTCGGACCTGCCTGCAAAGTTCTAAAATATCCGTCGCCGAAGCGCCGCCTTTGTTCACCACAAAGCCACAGTGCTTTTCCGATACGCAGGCGCCTCCCACGGAAAAGCCTCGAAGCCCGGCATCCATGACCAGCTTGCCTGCAAAAAAACCTTCCGGCCGTTTAAAGGTGCTTCCCGCACTGGGATATTCTAACGGCTGCTTTTCCTTTCGCCTTACCGCAAGCTCTTCCATTTTCAAACAAATCTGTCCTTTGTCACCTGGCTCAAGCGCAAGCTCTACTTCCGTCACGATATATTCCATAGGAAGAATACAGCTTTTCCGATAACCCATCTGTAACATGGCACGGTCCAGCCGCTTTTCTTCTCCGTTTTTCGTCAATACAGTGGCCCCACATACCACCTGCGCCATCTCCCCGCCGTATGCCCCCGCATTCATGACCAGGGCACCTCCCACGGTTCCCGGTATCCCGGAAGCAAACTCCAGGCCGGAAAGAGAGGCATCACGTGCCTTCGCCGCCATTCTGGCAAGGGCAGCCCCGGCTCCCGCAAAAATCCGGCTTTCCTCGATGCGAATCTCCTCAAAGGCATGACCCACGTGGATCACCACGCCCCGGTATCCCTCATCGCTGACCAATAGATTGCTGCCGTTTCCCAGTATGAAGTAGGGCTTTCCAAACTCCCTGCACAGACGGACGACAGACGCCATCTCTGAGACTGTCTGCGGAGTCACGAACACCTCTGCCGGCCCTCCCACCTGGAAGGTTGTATGCTTCTTCATGGGTTCATCAAAACAGACACTCCCCGACAATTCCCTCAGCCTGTCAGTAAACAAATCCATCTCATTCCCGCCTTTGACTCTCTATTTTTTCATTTTTTTCCGCTGTCATTGGTGTTCTCCGGCTTTTGTCCCCTGCTCATTCCTCGTCTTCCGTCTGGCTGCGCATCAGGTTCCTCTGAACCCGGTTGTAAAGCTCCTGGGCCGCATTGTAGCCCATCTTTTTCTGGCGGTAATTGACTGCGGCCGATTCCACGATGACGGCCAGATTGCGGCCCGGACGGATGGGAATGTTGTGGCACACCACCTTGATCCCCAGGAACTCCGCATACTGTTCGTCCATGCCCAGCCGGTCGTACTCCTTGTCCCGGTCCCAGTCCTCCAGATTGATGACCAGGTCGATGCTCTGGGTGTTCTTGACACTCTCGGCGCCGAACAGGGCCTTCACGTCCAAAATCCCGATGCCACGAAGCTCGATCATGTGCCTCGTGATGTCCGGTGCCGTCCCCACCAGGGTCACGTCGCTGACCTTGCTGATCTCCACCACGTCGTCCGTCACCAGGCGGTGGCCTCTCTTGATCAGCTCCAAAGCCGCCTCGCTCTTTCCAATCCCGCTCTCGCCCATAATCAGCACGCCCTCGCCGAATACGTCCACCAGGACGCCGTGAATGCTGATGCAGGGGGCAAGCTGCACCTTCAGCCAGCGGATGGTCTCCGCCATCAAATCCGACGTCATCTTCGACGTGGAGAGAAGAGGAATGCCATATTGAACCGCCAGCTCCCTGATGTCGTCGTCCGGCTTTAAATTTCTCGCATAAGCCAGACAAGGAATCTTATGCCGGAAAATCTCGCTGTATGTGTTTAACTTTGCATCCCTGCACATACTGCAGGTGTAGGCATGCTCCACATTGCCGATGATCTGGACCCTCTCATGGCTGAAATGATCGAAAAATCCCGCCAACTGCAGCGCCGGCCGGTTGATGTCCGGATGGACGATCTTGATCTGTGAAATGTCAATCTCCGGCGTCAGATTCTCCAGACCAAGAGTATCAATGAATTTTTTCAGTTTCACCACCGGTGTGCTGTTCATACGGCTCCTCCCTCTTTCCAAATACACGTTCTCAATACTCCGGAGCCCTCGTCCCCGGAGTTCTGCGGCCCTGCGGCCGTTTTCTCCTTTGTATACTAACACAGGACGGGGGGAAGCGCAAGGACATTCCGAAATGCGGGAACTTAAGAACCGTTCTTGTGCAGAAACTCGTAGACGGACTCGGCAGCCCGCTCATTCATCTGGGGAACCTCGGAGAGCTCCTCCAGGGTGGCCTCCCGGAGCTTCTCCATGGTCCCGAAGGTGCGCATGAGCGCCTTCCTCCTGGCCGGCCCGATTCCCCTGATATCCTCCAGGACGGAGTGGACCTGATCCTTTCCCCTAAGACTTCTGTGGTATTCGATGGCAAACCGGTGGGCCTCGTCCTGAATCCTGGTGAGAAGCTTAAAGCCCTCGCCTCTCCGGTCCAGGGGCAGCTCCCGCCCCTCAAAATAGAGGGCTCTGGTCCTGTGGGCGTCGTCCTTGACCATGCCGCAGACGGGAATGGCAAGACCCAGCTTTTCGAGAACCTGCTTGGCCACGGAGACCTGCCCCTTTCCGCCGTCCATCATAAGAATGTCGGGGAACCGGTCAAAGCCGCCGGTCTGACGG
>CAJUOF010000238.1 GCA_910587905.1 uncultured Lachnospiraceae bacterium | reverse complement strand
TTCTGCCGATCTGGTACAGGAAGCACATGACAGAGTTTCTGTGATTTTGCGCAGGGTACAAAACATGGCGAAAAGCGACCGCTGTCATGCGCTCGGCGGCCGCCCATCCATCATTGGAGCAACTGGAGAACATACCGGGGAATGGCATTTGCCTGTGCCAGCATACTCTGCGTCGCCTGGATTAAAATATTGTTTTTGGTGTGCCTGGTAAGTTCCTCCGGCATATTGGTGTCGCGGATTCGGCTTTCGGCATCCGCGAGGTTTTCCCGATTAATATTTAGGCTGTTGCTGATGTGCTCCAGGGCATTGTGTTTCGCCCCGTAAACTCCCCGGATTTCAGAAACGCGGTTGATTGCCGCCTCCACCTTTCCGATGGTGTCCGAGGCATTGGGCTGTGTTGAGACATCGAACTCTCCCAGCCTGAGGGCAGCTCTGCAGAAGTAAAATCGGGGAATGGAAAAGGTATCTGTACTGTGGGCCCCCACCTGGAGGATGATGCCCCCTTCCGCCGACTGGCCGGGGCCTGTCGTGGATGTGTCTACATATCCCGGCTCCTTTGGCAGTTCTTTCGGCAGCTCGGCTTCGTCGAAACGCCATAACCCGTGATCTGGGAAAAATTTTAGCTCTACACTGCCTGTATTGCCGTTGGCGTCTGTGAAGGTCAGCTTCATATCCTGTCCCTTCGCCCAGATATAGGCGTTATGTTCCGTTCCATGCTGGAGATTCATCCATGAGCCGGCAGTTCCATCGGAAGATTCCAGTTTTACCTCACGGAGGGGGTAGCTGAGCGAGTCAGGAGCTGCTCCGCCCGCACTTCCGGGTGTGAGCGGGATGGTCTTGTTTTTGATCAGTTCATCCAGGTAGGAGAGGCGCAGCGCATACAGGGGAGCCTTATCGGCACCTCCGACAGTGCCGGTGGTGATATATTTTCCCTCGCCGACTTCCCCGGCTTTGATGCTGACGCCGAAAGGATCTTCTATGTGAACGGTTGCCTTTGAGGAACCGGCGAAATCTGTATAACCGCCAATATTGCCGCCGTCATAGGTCCAACCGCCGTCTGCGGTGATGCGGGTTCCTCCATTGCCGGTGCCTCCTGTGATGGTGATCGTTCCGACCGTGCCATTCATTCCGCTTCCAATACCGGAAGAGTTTGTGGAACCCTTTGCGGTAATGTCCCCGCCATTTATAACGATATCTCCGCCTTGGGCCTGGTAGCCCGAGCCAATTCCGGCTCCTTTGGTTCCGGCATTGGCGAGGATGGTTCCGCCGTTGATGGTGACACTGGTCATCCTCCCGTCCCAGCCGGCACCGATCCCGGCCCCTTCGTCGCCGCCAGAGGCTTTGACAGTAAGCTTTCCGGTATCCCCAGGTTTTCCGATGGTGATGGCGCCGGCGAAGCCTCGGCAGCCGCCGCCGATGCCGGTGCCATGATGCTTGCTGGAGGCGTCGATATCGGCGGGACCATAGATCGTGATGCTTTCTACCTTCGGCTTTTCCCGGTAGGTCATGGTGGAAGATGCCCATCCGCCGCCGATGCCCGCGCCGTGTTCTCCGCCCACGGCTTTAACGGTCAGCGTATGAGGGGCGCCGTCGATTCCGTGAATGTCGATCTCTCCTATGCTTCCTCCCTCGCTTCCGCCGATGCCTGCGGCGCCGTAGCCACCGTTGGCGTGCAGGGTGCCGCTTCCGCTTACGGTGATATGTCCCTTGGAGGTATCTGTCGCCCAGGCAGCCCCGATGCCCGCGCCGCCGCGGCTGCCGGATCCACCGTTGGCAGTCAGAGTGCTGTCGGAGTCTATGATGATGTCCACGGAGGAACCGGCGAGGGCATCGTTCTCCTTCTGCTGGTCTGCGATGCTCTTCCCGCTGATATTGTTTCCGGCGAGCTGTATTCCGGCAGATTCGCCTGTTCCGGTGATGGTATTCTTACTTACTCCGCTTGAACGAAGTGTGAGATGGCTGCCGTCTCCGATCGCAATACCCGCACTGCCGCCGACGACAGTATTGTCAATGCCGGTGAAATTCAGAGAGATATCGTTGCCTTTGCCTATCTGGATACCTGCCGCAGTTCCGGGTTTTTGTGAGGCATCAATGGCAATGTTGCTCAGGTTGAGCGGTGAGCTGGTGCCTGTAAATACATTGTCATAAATTACGATAGTTCCCCGATAAAGTCTGCCGTCTTTTTCAAGAGTTCCCCCGGAGATGCCGGAGACCTTGTCCGTCAGAATCGTGAGGGTGCCGGTATCTTTATCCCAGTCCCAGTCAATGCCCTTTGCGCCGCCGGTCACTGCAAAGACATCGTCAGGATAAACGATGGGGACAGGGGGAGCAGGATCAGGAATGGTGTCAACCGGCTTCTTTCCAGAGACGGTTGAGCCTCCGCCGGAGAGCACTGTGACTCCGCTGGGATATATGTTTTTGACATCTGTGTTTTGAGGGTTTAAGGCAAACAAATTCAAGCCGGACATCACCCCGTCGGCAACGGGGTCCGTCTCGGCAAGACTGCCGCTGATCAGGCCGCCGCCCACGTTGCCGTCATTGTGCGGTGAGTCGGAGGTATATTGAAGTAGATGTTGTATAAAGCCCAGAGCCTGGGTGTCGGAAGCAAAGCCTTTTTCAAAGCTTTGAATGTCCGCATATTTCCCGCCGGTAGTGTCATTGATTACAGTGGTCAGGGATTTTCCGGTGATCAACTTGAGAAGAATATTGGAGAGTCCTTCCGTGATGGATTTCGCCGCCGCTTCGGGATTTGCCATGTTGACGTTAGTGCCGCCGGCCATATAGCCCAGGTACATACAGGCCAGATAGCCGGTGCCGTATTCAGAGGCGGAGGTGCCGCTGCCTAGGATGGTTCCGCTTCGTTTCAGGGCGGTGGATATCTCTGCTTCTGATGAATTTTTGTTTAGGTTCAGGCTGGCGCCCCTGGTCCAATTCCCCGGCCCGGAGGCCGTTTGAGCCATACCCTCGATGAACCAGCTAGGGAATTTCTGGACGTTTCCATCCGGCGAGAGACCGGTCATCCCTGTGGTAGTTGCTTCGTCCATAAAGGCGTGGATCATCTCGTGGGCGATGGTCTGCTCCAGGCTGCTTCTGGCGGCAGGATCGGAGAGATCCCCCACTTTTGCCATATTGACGGAGAGCCTGTAGGTGAGCGTCGGATCAACAATTGCCCCGGCCTGATTGGTATAATATTCCGTGCGAAGTGTTACGGAGGCCAATACGGAGGAACTGTTATCAGAATACAAATTTAGTCCAATTCCGATGCTGGATCCCGTCAGATAGTTGAATGCCGTGTATTGATTCATAATGGCAGAGACGACCTGGGGAACGATGGAGGTCTGCAAAGTATTTGCGGCGGTTATGTATTTTTGGTCGGTGAAATTGTTGGAAGTCCCTGTCGGAGCCTGGGTTGTTGTAAAATCGAAGGTGGTCTCCGTATAAATGATGTTCTTTAACGCCCCGTCATTGTCGGAGAGGACGTCGCTCAGGGAAGGGGCGGGAGAGGATACGTTTGCTTCTTCCGGGGAAAACCTCCCTCCTGCGGGTGAAAATGTCTGTCCTCCCATTGAGATTGCGGGGGATAAGGACAGTTCTGCCTGCGGGCCTTTGTTTTGGAACATGCGGACGCCTGCAAAGCTGGTGTTCTCCGCAATGCGGTCGATTTCGTCACAGATCGCCTTTAGTTCTTCCTGCAGGTTTCCACGGTCCGGGCTGTCTTTGTAGGTTCCGTTGGCAGACTGTACGGACAGAGTTTTTAAACGGTTCAACATCGCATGGACCTCGGAGAGGGCTCCCTCTGCCGTGGCGATGAAGCCGATTCCATCCTGAACATTGCGCTCCGCCTGTTCCATACCTGCGATCAAAGCACGCATCCCCTCTGATATGGCGAGCCCGGCCGCGTCGTCGCCGGAGCGGTTGATCCGGTAACCAGAGGAAAGCTTCTCCAATGTCTTGGATAGAGCCGACGTGTTGCGGTTCAAAATGTTTGTCGTATTGAGCGCTGGGGCATTCGTCTTAATTCGCATGGCAGGTTCTCCTGAATGAACGAAAATTTTCTGGCTTCCTAAATATATTCTGAAAATGAGCTCTGGCCTTGATTGGCGGTTCAGTCCCAGCGGCCTGTCTGGCATTCGGACAGAACAGTCCCGCAGTTCGGACAGGACAGAGCCGCTTCTGTCGGTTCGCCGCCTGTCCGACCGCATTTGGGGCATGTACCGTACAGCCGGAATTCCTGATCGTTTAGAAAATAAGTTACGATCGGGAGCGCATAGGGCGTTTGGCAGTTTGGACAGTTGTAAGGTTTTCGGACAATGGAAATCCATCTGGCACCACGGTGTGCGGCTTCTCTGAGGGTCTGCCTTTCATCCCCGGAAAGCGCGAGAAGGATAGTTTCCGGTTCACAGTCCATCCGGCCCCCGTCTATGAAAAGCTCTTTTATAAATCCACATCCCTCACATTTTAACTGTAAAATTCTGCCCAAAATATCCTCTCTCTCCAAAACGATCTTCATTTCGCTTCCTATTATTATATTTGTCACAGGCTTATAACCGTTTCTCGTCGTATTTTTGGAAAAAATAAGGGGAAAAGCCGGTAGTTAAGCTGTTTTTCTTCTCTTTTGTCATAAAACATGGAAATTTGGCAAAAAATTTCGTACTTGCGTTTTTCACAGTAATGTGCTACTGTAATACCGTCGGTAGGACCGGCACTCTGGAGAGTCTTTCCGCAGATTGGCATCTGCAGGGAAAGCGCCGAAGGTGTAAAGCGGGAATCATTGGAACGCAGGTGATTCCTGTATATCTCTCAGGCAAAAGGACAGGGCAAATGTTCGACTCTTTGGGGGCTGATGGAAATCAGCTCTTTTTCTTATGCGCAGAACCACGCAGAGGAAATGTACAGATTTCCATCTGAAAACAAGGGAAAGAGGAGAAAAAGATATGTTATCTGTTGTGAGCAAAGCGAATGAATTCTTATGGGATATACTTTTGATTATAATCCTATGCGGCACGGGAATTTTTTTTACCGTCCGGCTGAAGTTTATTCAGGTGAGAAAGTTCGGTGATGGCTGCAGACTGGTATTTGGACACATAAGCTTAAAAGGGAAAAAGGGAGGAAAGGGGGAAATGACACCTTTTCAGTCCCTAGCGACAGCAATTGCGGCCCAGGTGGGAACCGGAAATTTGGCCGGAGCTGCCACGGCACTTCTTGGCGGCGGGCCCGGTGCTATTTTTTGGATGTGGCTGTCGGCTTTCTTCGGGATGGCTACCATTTACGCAGAGGCGTCTTTGGCACAACAGCATAAGACGGTAGTGGACGGTGAGGTGACTGGTGGTCCCATCTACTATATCAAAGCGGCTTTTAAAGGAAAATTTGGAAAAATTCTGGCAGGGGTTTTTGCAGTCTTTGTAATTCTAGCTCTGGGATTTATGGGAAACATGGTTCAGTCCAACTCCATCGGGGATGCATTTTCCAAAGTTTTTGAAGCTCGAAATATTCCGATTCCGCCGGTTGCCATCGGAGCAGTTCTGGCAGTATTTGCGGGATTTATTTTTATCGGAGGAACTTCCAGGCTGGCATCGGTGGTGGAGAAGATCGTACCTTTCATGGCCGGTGTTTACATTGTGGGAAGTCTGGTGCTGATTCTCTTCAATGCCGCACAGATTCCGTCTGCTTTCCATATGATTTTTGTGGGAGCATTTGATCCGAAGGCG
>CAJUOF010000237.1 GCA_910587905.1 uncultured Lachnospiraceae bacterium | reverse complement strand
ACCGCAGTGCCCCAGTCGCCGGGGATGTCGTTCATCCTTCTGTAAACAATGGCACGGGGGTTGTCCCAGGAACGGAACACGGCCTTCACGGCCTCCATCAACTGAACCCTGGGATCCTGAGGGAAGTCCTCGCCCATCTTTTCTTTATAAATAGCCTTAAACCTGGAAACCAATACCTTCATGTCTTCGTCCGTGAGCTCCGTGTCATAATGGACGCCCTTGGCCGTCTTCACTTCGTCAATGATCTTCTCAAAGTAGGACTTGGGAACCTCCATGACCACGTCGGAGAACATCTGAATGAATCTCCGGTAGGAATCATAGGCGAATCTGGGATTTCCGGTCTTCTTCGCAAAGCCTTCCACGGAAACGTCATTCAGTCCCAGGTTCAGGATGGTATCCATCATGCCGGGCATGGAAGCCCTGGCGCCGGAACGGACGGACACCAAAAGCGGATTGTCCGTGTCGCCGAACTGCTTGCCGTTCTCCCTCTCCAGCCATTTTAATGCGTCGAAGATCTGTCCTTGAATCTCCTCGGTGATCTTCTTGCCGCTGTTGTAATAATCCGTGCATGCCTCTGTCGTCACGGTGAATCCCTGGGGAATCGGAAGACCCAGATTGGTCATCTCTGCCAGGTTTGCGCCCTTGCCGCCGAGAAGGTTGCGCATGTCCGCATTGCCTTCTTTAAACAAATATACCCATTTTGCCATGTTTCTAACTCCCTCCTGTGTTTTTAGACGTTAATCAGCAGGTTGGCACGCCTGCTGGTACTAGTATAGCACAGAATTGCCTGTCCGCAAACCATTTTTTTGCCATTTTTTATAATTTTTGTATATTTTCCGGTACAATATTTGGTAATTATTTATCAGGCGTCCGATTTTCCAGAATCTCAAAGATCTTCTTCAACTCTGGGACCTCAAACCGGTAGCGCTCGCTGCAGAAATGACAGGAAACCTCCGCCCCCTCCCCGGAGGCGATCATGTCCTCAAGCTCCTTCTTTCCCACGCTGATCAGGGCCTTTTTCACCCGCTCTTTGGAACAGTCGCAGAAAAACCGGGTGGGGATCCGATCCAATATCTCCAAGCCGAAATCCCCCAGAACGTGAGAGAGAAGCTCCTCCGGGCCCTCCCCCGCATCCAGGAGTGCCGTGACGGACTTTATCTCTCCCAGACGTTTCTCAAGCCCCGCAATCACGTCCTCCTCCGCCTCCGGCATCAGCTGGATGATAAACCCGCCCGCCTGCCGCACCGTGTTCTCCCGGTTCATGAGCACGCCCAGGGCCGCCGAGGAAGGCGTCTGCTCCGAAAGAGCATAGTAATAGGTGAGATCCTCGGCGATCTCCCCGCTCACCAGGTCGATCTGTCCCGAGTATGGCTCCTTTAATCCGATGTCCCGGATCACCGTGAGAGTCCCCTTCCCCACGGCCCCAGCCACGTCCAGTTTCCCGTCCGCCCTGGCATGGAGAAGCACCTTAGGATTCACGACCGTGCCCTTCACGTCCGCACGGGAATTGGCCGTGACCGTGATCCCGCCGATGGGACCGTCCCCCTTCACCCGCAGGGTCAGCACGTCCTTCTCCCCCTTCATCATGGCCCCCATCATGGCCCCCGCCGAGAGAAGCCGCCCCAGCGCTGCCGTCGCCACCGGACTGGTATTATGCCGCCTTCTCGCCTCCTCCACGAGGTTCTTCGAAGTCACCGCAAAGGCCCGGACACTCCCGCCTGCCGCCGTCGCCCGGACAATGTAATCTCCGTTCATCCTTCTGTTCTCCTTTCTTTCCCATGTTCTCTCAATCAATTGCGAAACGTGGAATTTCCGGGTGGATTCTGACAATTGATCCATCCAAAACCTACTGCACCAACCATTCCAACGAGCCCATAAGCGCAGAAACCGATCGGGCAAAGGCCCTCCCGTTTTCCATGGTCTCGTTTCCATGGCGCAGAGGGCCTTTCCTGGATGCAATTGTCAGAATCCTTCCCAGGTTTTGGAGTTGCGCAATTGCTTGCCATGTTCTCTCGCAATCACGTGGATCCGCCCGCTGGTCTCCTTCGGCGGCTCCTTCGTAAAGGCGTCATAGACGTCCACAAACTCCATTCCCGCCTCCGAAAGGGCCTCCCTGACCTCCCCCAGGGAATAGGCCCGCTGGTAATGAAATTCCTCCTGTTTCCGGTAAAGACCGCTCTCTTCCTTTATAAAGAGAGTCAGCCCATATTCGTTGATCCTCTGCTCCTCGTCGTAATAATTGTCCCAGATAAAGCTCTGATCCTCCCGATTCTCCGCAATGGTCCGTTCCCCTAAGAGTTCCCGGTACTTGTACTCCGTATTCAGGTCAAACAGAAACACGCCTCCGGGATCCAGATAATTGTTGACCAGCTTAAACACTTGCACCAGGTCCCCGTACTCCGTGATATAATTCAGCGAATCACAGATGCTCACCACCGCAGCCACGGTGCCGTAGAGCTCAAGCTCCCGCATGTCCTGCAAAAGATAGAGGATCTCCGATCCCGTCTCCTCCCGCTTTTCCATGGCAATGGCCAGCATTTCCTCCGAGCAGTCAATACCGATCATGTCATAGCCGGCCTGCGAGAGAAGCTCCGTCATGGTTCCCGTGCCGCAGCCAAGCTCCGCCACCAGACCGCCCTCACAGCCATGTTCCCGCAGAAGCCCCGCAAGATAGGCACACCATTCCTCATAGGGAACGTTGTCCATAAATGCGTCATAGACCTCCGCAAAGGAGGTGTACGCCTCTGCCCCCTCATAGCCCATCCTAAATCCGCTCCTTTCTAATCTGTATTACCTTCAGGTAATTGCGAAGCATAAAATTGAAGGAATATTCTGACAATATGTCCGGTGGGAGCCTGCAGCGCCAAACATTTCGGCGGGCTTCCCTGCAGACCGGCCGGCGATCCGTCATCCCGGAGTGTCATTCGATCTATTATAATACGCTTTTGAAAAAGGGACAAGAGATCGCCCCATGAATTTTTCTAAAAAAATCAAAAAAGAAGGTATAAGCTTTCTCTTTCCGGGCATACTTAAGATAGTACCAAAGAAAAAAGAAATACTTATCCTCCCCTTTTGATAAATCCCCTCACTGCCAATGCGGCGGTGGGGGGATTTTTGTGTGCAGGGACCTATAAGGAAATTCGCTCCTTATAAAGCATCGGATATGTCATCCTCGACTCGTTCCTTTCATATCACCAGTCCACGCAGTTGATAGCTGCTTTTTCTGCCTCAAGACCTGCAACATAATGTTTTGTAAAGATCTCGAAGCCTTCCACATCTTCCGGATCGGGGCTAAACGCTTCTCCCGTGAGAGCTGCAAAGATACGTTTATCCAGATAATCCTCCAGCTTTCCGACTTTCTTTCCATCTGCCAGATAGGCCGCCAGAAGTGCAATCCCCCAGGCCCCCCCTTCCGAAGCAGTTTCCAGAACTGTTACCGGTGTATTGACTGCCGCTGCCAAATATTTCTGCATCACTTTCGGCGTCTTGAACAATCCACCATGCCCCATGATGCGATCCAGCAAAACGCCCTCGTCTTTCAGCAGAATATCCATCCCGAGCTTCACTGCGCCAAGAGAAGTATATAAATTCGCCCGCATGAAATTAGCCAGATTAAACCTACTGCCGGGAGTCCGCACAAACAAAGGGCGTCCTTCGTTGATAAAAGTAATATTTTCTCCGGAGTAATATCCGTAAGACAGAAGCCCGCCGCAGTCAGCGTCTCCGGACAGGGAGTGAGTGTAAAGCTTTCCGAACAGAGTCCCCATATCCGCATCCATCCCCATAAGCTGAGCGAATTCCCGGAATAACCCCACCCATGCATTCAAATCGGAAGTGCCATTGTTGGCATGGGACATGGCACAGGGAAAACCGGACGGAGTCGTCACCATATCAATTTCACGGTATACCTTAGAAAGCTGTTTTTCCAGAACCACCATGGCAAAAGTGCTGGTCCCTGCGGACAGATTCCCCGTTCTCGGAGCTACTGAGTTAGTGGCTGTCATGCCGGTTCCGGCGTCTCCCTCCGGCGGACACAGGGGAATTCCGGCCTGGATATTTCCACTCTCATCAATCAGCGCCGCACCTTCCTTCGTCAGACAGCCTGCATCATCTCCCGCCACAAGAACCTTCGGGAACACTTCACGGAGCTTAAGCGAATATCCATGTTCCGCCACAAGCGCGTCAAATTTTTGCACCATCTCTTCATTATAATCGAGAACATCCGAATCAATCGGGAACATACCTGCCGCATCCCCGATACCGATGACCTTTTTTCCGGTCAATTTATAATGCATGTAAGCCGCCAGTGTAAAAACAGAAGCTATGT
>CAJUOF010000236.1 GCA_910587905.1 uncultured Lachnospiraceae bacterium | reverse complement strand
TATGTCCGTCCAAAGCCTGTCACGCCAACCGTTCCGACAAGCCCAGAACCACAGAAGCCACTCGGGAAAGAATCCCTCCTGCCTTCCCTGGTCTTGCCTCCACGGCGCAAAGGGCTTTTTCCGGAAATATTGGCAGAATCTTCCGCAATCCCCTGCACGGCGCAATTGCCCGTTCCACCAAACGTCACTTTCTCTCCTTCCAGTGGGCAGCCTGTCCGGGCCATTCCCTACCTTTATTGGCAGGGGCGCCGGCGGTTCCTTCCCTGACGGACGATAGGAGGTTTGGCGAATTTTCCGAGCATAGCGCAGGCAATTTTCGCTGCCCGCCTCATTAGCAGTAAAATTGCCTGCAGATAAGCGGCGCAGGAAAATTCGTCAAACCGAACGTGTCCGGAAGGGACGGAACCGCCGGCGCCCCGTCCGAAAACGAACCTTCCCGGACGGGCGTCCCACATCTTCCGCTTACGCCCCCTGGTAGATCCCTTTCTGCTTCACCACCTTGGGCCGGTATCCGCCCTTCTCCAGCTCCGCCACGATCTGATCCCTGTGCTCGATGCCGAAGGCCTCCAGGGTGATCCGAAGCTCCACGGCGTCATTCCGGTTGATGCTCACAAACTGGTTGTGCTCCAGCTTGATGACGTTCCCCTGCATCCTGGCGATAACGGAGGCCACGTTGACCAGCTCACCGGGCTTGTCCGGCAGGAGCACAGACACCGTGAAGATCCGTCCCCTCTGGATCAGGCCGTGCTGGACGATGGAGGACATGGTGATCACGTCCATGTTTCCGCCGCTGATGATGGAGACCACCTTCTTGCCCGCCGCATCCAGGTGCTTTAAGGCCGCAATGGTGAGCAGGCCGGAATTTTCCGCCACCATCTTGTGATTCTCCACCATGTCCAGGAAAGCCACGATCAATTCCTCATCCTCCACCGTGATGATATCGTCCACATTCTGCTCGATGTAGGGAAGCAGAAGATCCCCGGGCGTCTTCACCGCCGTGCCGTCGGCGATGGTGTTGACCTTCGGAAGGGTCACCACCTGCCCCTGGCGGACGGACTCCTGCATGCAGTTGGCCCCGGCCGGTTCCACGCCGATCACCTTGATATTGGGATTCAAAAGCTTTGCCAGGGTGGAGACGCCGGTGCAGAGCCCGCCGCCGCCGATGGGACAGAGAATATAATCCACCGTGGGAAGCTCCTTGACAATCTCCATGGCGATGGTTCCCTGGCCGGTGGCCACAGACAGGTCGTTGAAGGGATGGATAAAGGTATAGCCGTTCTCATCCGCCAGCCTGAGGGCATGCTCGCAGGCCTCGTCGTAGACATCCCCGTGGAGAATCACCTCGGCCCCGTAGCTCTTTGTCCGGTTCACTTTCATGAGAGGTGTTGTCGTGGGCATGACCACCACCGCCTTCACCCCGAACTTCTTGGCCGCATAGGCGACCCCCTGGGCGTGGTTCCCGGCGGAAGCCGTGATGAGCCCCTTGCTCCGCTCTTCCTCACTGAGGGTGCTGATCTTATAATAAGCGCCCCGAACCTTGTAGGCCCCCGTGTACTGCATGTTCTCCGGCTTTAAGTACACCTTGTTCCCGGTAATCTCGCTGAAATACTCACTGTAAACCAGCTTTGTCTCTAACGTAACCCGGCCGACGACCTCCGCCGCCTCCTCAAACTTTTCAAGTGTCAGCATTTTTTCCTCCTTCTGGCGCACCCACTGCGCCGCCGGCCAAAACCGGCTGATTACTCTCTCGTAAACAGTGCATTTACAAACTCATCCGGGTTGAACTTTTGGAGGTCATCCATCTGTTCCCCGATACCGATATATTTCACCGGAATCCCAAGCTCCGCCTGGATGGCCACCGCAATGCCTCCCTTGGCCGTGCCGTCAAGCTTTGTCAGGATGATGCCCGTGATATCGGCCACCTCTCTGAACTGCCTGGCCTGCTCCAAAGCATTTTGGCCTGTAGTTCCGTCCAATACTACCAATGTCTCCCGATAAGCGTCCGGATATTCCTTGTCGATGATCCGATGGATCTTTCGAAGCTCTTCCATCAGATTTTTCTTATTGTGGAGACGACCCGCCGTATCACAGAGGAGTACGTCCGCATTCCTGGCCTTAGCTGCAGAGACTGCATCATAAACCACTGCCGCCGGGTCCGAGCCCTCCTGCTGGGCGATGATGTCCACGCCGGCCCGGTTCGCCCACTCCGTGAGCTGTTCGATGGCAGCGGCCCGGAAGGTGTCGGCGGCCGCCAAGAGCACCTTCTTTCCCTGATCCTTAAGCTGTCCCGCCAGCTTTCCGATGGACGTGGTCTTTCCCACTCCGTTGACGCCGATGACCAGCACCACCGACCGGCGGTTTTCAAACTCATAGGCATTTTCTCCCAAATCCATCTGGCGCTTGATGGTGTCAATGAGAAGTGCCTTGCACTCCGAAGGCTCCTTGATCTTCTGCTCCTTCACTTTTGCTTTCAGATCCTCGATAATGGCTTCCGTCGCATGGATCCCGATATCCCCCATGATCAGAGTCTCTTCAATCTCTTCATAAAAATCGTCATCAATGGCCGAAAATCCGCTGAAAATCGAGTCGATCCCCGCCACGATGTTGTTTCTGGTTTTGCTAAGTCCTGCCACCAGCCGTCCGAAAATCCCTTTCTTTCCCTGGCTCATACACGCACCTCCTCTATTCTAATAATAGTACACCTGTTCTGCCATTCTGTCAAATAACTATAACCTAAGACTGCCATAGCCTCAGGTTATGTGTCCTCCTATGCCGTCTGCTCCGTCAAATCCACCGGCACCATGGTGGACACTCCTTTTTCCTGCATGGTAATGCCGTAGAGCCGGTCCGCCACCAGCATGGTCCCCCTTCTGTGGGTGATGACGATAAACTGGGTGTTCTTCTTCAGCTTCCCGAGATAGGCCGCATACCGGCCCACGTTGCTGTCGTCCAGGGCCGCCTCGATCTCATCCAGAAGACAGAAGGGCGATGGCTTTAAGTTCTGGATGGCAAAGAGGACGCTGATGGCCGTGAGTGCCTTCTCCCCACCGGAGAGCTGCATCATATTCTGCAGCTTCTTCCCCGGCGGCTGGGCGATAATCTGGATCCCCGCTTCCAGAAGGTCCTCCCCCTCCACAAGCTCCAGGGTTCCCTTGCCGCCGCCAAAGAGTTCCTTGAACACGGCGTCAAACTCCGCCTTGATATCCCGGAATTTTTCCTCAAACTGGCGGCGCATACCCTCGTCCAGCTCCTCGATGACCTGGATCAGGCTCTCTTCCGCCTCCTTCAGGTCGTCGTGCTGAGCCTTCATAAAGAAATACCGCTCCGAGATCTCTTTGTAATCCTCGATGGCGTTCACGTTGACCGCTCCCAGATCCCTGATGGCCTGCTTTAAGGCCCCGATCTGCTTTCGTATGGAGGCAACGGTTGCGTCCTCCGGAACCTCTGTCTGGGCCGCTTCCGACGGAGTCAGCTCATATTCCTCCCACAGATATTGGATCTGCTGTTCCATGGCTTCCTCGCACTTTTCCTTCTGACCCTCCAGCCGGTAAAGCTCCTTGTCCAGCCTTGCGATCTCCCCGGACATGGATTCCTGCTTCTCAAAAAAGCTGCTCTGCTCCTTCTGGCACTCCTCCCGTCTCCCCGTGTACTCTGAGATAGCCTCCGTAAGCTGCTTCGCCTCCTGCTTTTTTTCGGCGATCTCTTCCCGAATCCGACCAATTTCCTCTGTCTTTTCCTCCGAAGAGCGGGCGCACCGGTCAAGCTCCGCCTTCTGGGATGCCCGCTCCGCAAACAAAGCCTCGATTTCCCCCGCTACCCGGCGAATGTTTTCCAGGACAAAATTGTCTTTCTGGGAAAGAGACGAAAAATCAAGCTCCGCCTGTCTGAGCCGCTCTCTGCGCTCGGCCCTCGTCTCTCTCACCTTCCCGGCCTCTGCTTCCAGAGAGGCAATTTCCTGCTCGTACTCTTTGTTTTTTGCCTCCAAACATTCCGTCTCCGTCTTTAAAGCGGCTTTCCCCTCGTCAATCTTTTTGAGCTCCTCCGCAAGCTTCCGTCCCTCCAGCCGGATGTCCTCATAGCCGACGGCAATCTCCTGTACCTTTTCCTTTACCGCAGAAAGATTTGCCGCAAGGGAGGAAAGCTTCACCCTCGCCGTCTGGCCTGCCTCCCTGCTCTTTTCCATGGTTTCCTGGAATTCTTTCAGTCTCTTCTTTGCTGCCTCCGCCCGTTCCCCTATCTGGTCGCACTGGGAAAGAGCCTGATTCATGGCCCGCTCCAATTCTTCTAATTCCCGTTTTCTTCCCAGCAGGTTGCTGCTGTTTTTGAATGCGCCTCCGGTCATGGAGCCGCCCGCCGCCAGAAGCTCGCCCTCCAGGGTCACGATCCGCAGCGAATACTGATATTTCCGGGAAATGGCGATGGCATGGTCGATGTTGTCCACCACCAGAATCCGCCCCAGCAGGTATTCCGCCAGCCGGTCGTAGCCCCCCTTCACCTTCACCAGCGTGTGGGCAAGACCCACCACCCCCGCCTCGGAGAGGGCCTCTTTTTTCGAAAAGCCCCCCCTGGCCGTAATGCTGGAGAGGGGCAGGAAGGTCGCCCTGCCGAATTTGTGTTTTTTCAGATAGCCGATCAGGTTCTTCGCCGTGGCCTCCGAGTCGGTGACAATGTTTTGGATGGAGCCTCCGAGAGCCGTCTCGATGGCTGTCTCATACTCCTTCGGCGTCTCCAAAAGATCCGCCACCACACCGATGATCCCCGGCATGGAGCCCTTCACCTCCATGACCCTTCGGATACTGTTTCCGTATCCCTCGTACCGCTCCGACAGGTTCCGGAGGGATTCCAGCTTTGTCCGCAGGGTATGATATTCCTGCTGTTTCTGGTTCAGGTTCTTGTTTTCCCGGTAAGAGTCCTCCTCCGCCTCCTTGCTGGCCGCCTGAGCTTTTGCAAACGTCTTCTTTAACTGAGCAAGCTCTGTCTCCAGCTCTCGAATCTCCCCCTCAATCTGGGCTTCCTCCTGGTGCCTGGCCTCCTCCTCACTCTTTACCTTGAGCATCCGGGCCTCCAGCTCTTTTTTCCTCTGGGTATTTTGCTCCCTCAAGGTTTCAAACCGCTCTTCCCTGGCTCCAAGGGACGCCCTGTCATTCATGGAATTTAAAATACTTCCCCGGCGGCTCTCGATTTCAAATTCTAGCCCATGGAGGCGCTCCTCGTCCCCAGCAATCTCTTCTTTTAATGCTTCCTGGGCGTCGTCCAACTGGTCCAGCCGCTCATTTAAGTCCCCCTTCTGCTCTGCAAAGGCAGTCCTGTCCGCCTCCTTCTTCTCAAGCTCCCCCTCAATGGCCAGGAGCCTTGTCTGAATCCGTTCCTGATTTCCTGAATCCGTGCGGATCTGCTCCTCCAACACGCGGATCTGGCCCTCCATGGATTCTGTCCGGACCTTTCCGTCGTTTAAGGCATCTCTGTGTTTGGAAAGGCGCGCGTCCAGTCCCGAAATTTCCTCCGCCAGACGATCATAACCGGTCTTTAACTCGGCCGCCTCCGACCGCTTCCCGGAAAGCTGCTCCGACACCGTGCCGATGTGCGCTGCAACCTCCGCCAGCCGTTTTCTCTGGGCAGCGTTTTCCAGCCGGAAGCTCTGCATGTCCAGATTTTTTAATTCCTCCCGAAACCGCAGGTACTCTCTTGCCTTTGCGGACTGCTCCTCCAAAGGCCCCACCTGCTTTTCCAGTTCTGTCAAAATGTCCGTTACCCTAAGAAGGTTCTGCTGTTCGCTTTCCAGCTTTTTCTGAGCAATGCT
>CAJUOF010000235.1 GCA_910587905.1 uncultured Lachnospiraceae bacterium | reverse complement strand
GGTGACGGAGTTGGATTTCTTTATGCCCAAGTGGGCGGAAATCCTGCCGGCGGATCACTGGTTAAAGGAACAGATCGTCGCCATCGTGAAAGAGATGATGGGAGACATCGTCCAGATGAAAGACCTGGCCCAGGAATACGCCCAGCCGGAGGATTCTTCCGTGCGGCGGGTCCATCTTCGGAAGGCCGATTACTCCGACGGGACGGTGGCCCTGGACGTGATGGTGGACGACAACGTCTACTATCAAATCCTGAGCGATTACACGGGAATGGAGATCAGTGGCGAATACCAACTCATGGGGATCCTCAAACAGTTTGCCAGGACCAGGGGGGAGTACGGGAAACTCAAGAATGCCATGGATGCGGCAAGGCAGAAGGGCTACGGCGTCATCATGCCGGAGCGGAGCGAGATCCTTTTAGACGACCCGGAGGTCATCAAGCACGGAAACAAATTCGGCGTGAAGATCCACGCCCAGGCCCCCTCCATCAACCTGATCCGAGCCTCCATCGAGACGGAGCTGGCCCCCATCGTGGGAGATGAGAAGCAGGCAGAAGACCTGATCACCTACATCCGGGAGAACAGTCGGGAAAACGAGGACGGTGTCTGGAATACCAGCATCTTTGGAAAATCCATCGAACAGATTGTGACCGACGGCATCCAGGCCAAGGTAGCACAGATGACCGACTCCTGCCAGATGAAGCTCCAGGACACGCTGCAGAAAATCATCAACGACTCCAACGGAGGAATGATCTGTATCATTATATAAAACAATATACACCCAGACGGGTGGCGATGCCCCAAACGGCTTTTCCATGATTCTTCTCAGGAAAAACTGTCTGGGGCTTTTTTAATATCACGATAATAAAATAATCACAATATCAGCGCTGAAATCAGGGATAAACCAAGAGGGATCCGTCTTTATATTGACATTGCTGAGAAAAGTGTATAATATACAAGAATAAGTTCTCACTATACACGAAAAATCAATGCCGGATAGGAAATTATTATAGTAATAAGAAAAACAAGGGCGAATGAGAAACCATTTTACTGTACAGAAAGGCAGGGAAGGCTATGAAGGGGGAATTAAATCAGTATGTGAAACTGATCCCGTTCCTGGGGGAGACCCTCGGGAACAGTTTTGAGATTATTCTTTACGATATGTCGGATCCGACCTGTCCCTTGATCGCTTCCGCAAACAGTACGGACGAGGGCAGAGAGAAACTTCGGGATTTTCTCTTGGAAGCGGCCGCCAGCCGGCGGCTCCGTTCCAAAGGCTATCTGACGAACCATCCGTTTCCCACTGAGTTCGGGAAAATGTTCAAGATTTCGGTGTATTTCATTTCCGGCGCGGGGGATGAGGTTGTGGGAGCCCTGTGTGTCTGTATGCGCTGCGAGCTGTTTTTTCAGATGGATTCTTTTATAAAGGGAATGCTCCAGTTTCAGACGGCGGAACTTGGCCGGGACACACCGGAACCGGAGCCTCCGGAATCTGTGTCGGAGCTGTCGTTAGATACCATTTGGGAGGTGATCCGGGACTTCGGCGTGGAGCCGGAACGGGCAACCCAGAAGGAGCGGCTGAACATCCTTCTCGCCCTCTATGACATGGGCGTGTACAACCTGAAAGGTGCGGTAGCCCGGACAGCGGAAGCCTTTCAAATTTCGGAGCAGAGTGTGTATCGCTACCTGTCCAAGATCAAAAAGCGTGGATGATCAAGTTGTTGACTTCCTGTTTTTGTGGTATGCTTTTTATGGTATTCTTTTTTATACTGCTCGACCGAGAGAAAAATGGGAGGACGACATTCTATGAACTTATATTTTCTGGGCGGGGCCATGGAGATCGGCGGAAGCTGCATTTATGTCAAAATCGCAGGAAAGAGAATTCTTTTGGATTCCGGGATCCGCCAGTCTTCCACAAAAGATCCGATTCCTGATTTTCAGACCATTCAGGAGCAGGGCGGGGTGGATGCCATCATCATAAGCCATGCCCATATGGACCATATCGGAACACTTCCCATGATCAGCCGGGCATATCCACACGCACCCATTTATATGACGGCCATGACAAAGGATCTGACCCGGGTGCTCCTCTACGACAGTTTAAAGATTATGAACGGAAGGGAGGATGAGATCCCCCATTATTCGGAGCAGGATGTCCTTATGATGCTGGACCGAATCCACCCGGTGGGTTATGAGATGCCTTTCCCACTGTTTGAACAGTTTACCATGACTCTTTATCCGGCAGGGCACATTGCAGGGGCGGCCTGTGTATATTTGGTCACGGAGGAGGGGAGTCTGTTTTATTCCGGGGACTTTTCCTCTTTTTCCCAGAGAACCATCGAGGGGATTCGAATTCCAAAGCTGCGGCCGGACGTTGCCCTTGTGGAAACCACCTATGGGAACCGGCTCCATGCCAACCGAATGGCGGAGGAGAAGCGGCTGGTGGACCTTGTGCGGACTTGTGTTTCGGAGAAGAAAAAGATTCTGATTCCCACCTTCGCCCTGGGACGGGCTCAGGAGGTCCTTCTGATCCTGCGCGCGGCCATCCAAAACCAGGAGCTTCCGTCTGTTCCCGTCTTTGTGGACGGTAT
>CAJUOF010000234.1 GCA_910587905.1 uncultured Lachnospiraceae bacterium | reverse complement strand
GTCTACACCTCATCCCCTGCCCGGCTCAAATTTTTCCAAGCATGTACAGATAGGTCATAAGCCGCTCGCTCTGCGTCTCGATATCTTCCCTGCGGACGCCAAAGTAGCGGATGATGTCCTTGGAAACCGCTTCTGGCTCTTTCTGTCCCTTAAAATTGGCGTAGGAAATGCCAATCCTCTGCCGGATGTCCTCCATCTCCACAGTCATCTCGCCAATCCTCTCTCCGTTTTCTGTCACCGGGAAACGCCAGACGGAGTAGGACAAGGGAAAGTCTTCCTCCGACACTGCCTCCGCCTCCCTCATCCGCCGTTCAAAGGCCTCCGTATAGGCCCTGAGCGCCTCCTGATTCGAAGCATTCGCGGCTTTTTTCTGTCGGGATTTCCAGGTCAGGCCCCAGAACATTCTCCCGAACCGGCCCGTCGGCGCCTCAAGGCTGTCGGGAAGCTTTGGCTCGGGACTTTGGAGAAGCTCCGGCCTTTCCCGTATCACCAGATTGCTCTTCATGGCCCGGTAGAAAAAGTTGTATCCCTTCGTGTCCTCCGGAAGCGGCTCGGCCCCGTATCTCTCTTTGAGGTAAGCCCTCAGTTCCTCCGTGGTATGCGCGTTCGGTACAAGCGTCCCGGCCTGTTCCTTCATCTTCTGCTCTCTCCTCTGTCTGCGTCTCTTTCGGTTGCTTACAAGAAAGACGGCGGTAGGTCCGTCGGCCCCGCCTATGATATCCGGTTTCTCATCTGTTTCATCCTGCGGCAAAGCTCCGGGCTTTGGCCCGCCGCATCTCTCATGGTCCGACAGGGCCGGAAGGCTCCCCTCCAATGTGTCGGAAAGCTTCTGGTTCAGGGCCCTAAGTATCCCGGCCGGGACCTTGAGGATCTCTCTGTCATAGGTGAGGAGCCCGTTGATCTCTTCCTCCACGTCGGAGAGCTGGGTGTAGACCGCCGCCGCCAGCCCTTCCTTTATCCGGGAGCGAACCTTTTTCTCCCAGAGGGCTTCCAAGGCGGGGGAGAGGTCCTCCGCCTTCCGGTACTGTCGGTATCCGTAGATATTCCGGGAGTCCCGGTGCTCCTCCACCGGAAGACAGTAGCCGCCGTACTCCGTGAGGGCCGCCGCCCGCCTGCTCCTGTCAGCTCGATTGCTCCTGGGAGCCGAATCCTTTTTCAAGCTGTAGGAAAAGAAATAAGAATGGATGCTGAGGAGATCCCCGCCTCCCTGGTCAAACCAGCCGCTGGCAGCGTCAATGAGCCGGGAGGGATCCAGTTTTCGAAGCTCATCCTCGACCCGTCTTGTCTCGAACTGCCCCCATCCCTCGTTGAAAGGAACCCAGGCGATGACAGAGGGATGGTTGTAGAGGGCCTTCACCGTATCCTTCATTTCCCGTCGAAACTGGAGCCTGCCCTCATCTTCCCTTCTGGACAAAAGTCTCCTGTGGGAATCTTTCACCGGAATGTGAAGACAGGTGGCCGCCGTGGCGAGATAGGTGACAAACCAATGGCGGTAGGCGCTCCCACCGTTTACCATGTCCTGCCAGACCAGCATCCCCAACCGGTCACAGTGGTAATACCACCTGTCCATTTCCACCTTCACATGTTTTCGGAGCATGTTGAAGCCCATGGATTTTGCCGTCTCGATGTCAAAGACCAAAGCCTCGTCACAGGGGGCCGTATACAGGCCGTCGGGCCAGTAGCCCTGGTCCAGAAGGCCCGTCTGAAAATAAGGCTTGCCATTGAGAAAGAGACGGGGAATGCCGGATCGATCCTCTCTCACCGAGCAGTCCCGCATGGCGAAATAGGCGAGAACCCGGTCCTCGCTCCCCTCCAGCAAGAGCCCGTAAAGTTTCGGATGTTCCGGGGACCAGGCCGCAAAGCCCTCCATGGGAAGCTCCCACTCCCGGCCACAGGCTGCAGACAGGGCGGGTCGCCGCATTCCGGCCACCTCCCCTGTCTCCAAAAAACCAGCAAGGACTTCGTCGGTAAAGTCCTCGATCACCGTGGCCGTCACCGGGAAGGAGGACGACCCCTGGAGACGGACCCGCACCAGGCCCTGTTCCGGATCCGGACGGAAACGGACGCTCTTTAAGTATTCTTTTGGCACGGATTCCAGCCAAACCGTCTGCCAGATGCCGCTCTGGGCCGTGTAAAACATCCCACCGGCTTGTAATTTCTGTTTGCCTCTGCTGTGCCATCCGGTGTCGCTGACATCCCGAACCTTCACAAGAAGCTCCTGCTCTCCCATCCGGCAGCATTCTGTGATATCCAGCGTGAACGGCAGATACCCGCCTGTATGACCTCCTGCCCGCTCCCCGTTCAGATATACTGCGCAGATCTGATCCACAGCCCCAAAGTGAAGGAGGATTCGCCGCCCTTTTTCCAGGGCGCCCTCCGGCAGAAAAAATGTTCTTCTGTACCAGAGGAACTCCTCCGGTCTAAGCTGTCTGTCCACGCCGGAAAGGGGGGCTTCCGGGGAAAAGGGAACCAAAATCTGCCCGTCAAACCGGGAAGGTGCCGTTTCTCCTTGGGTGAAGGCATATTCCCAAAGGCCGTTCAGACACGTCCAACCCTCCCTCGCAAAGGCCGGACGTGGATACTCCGTCCAGACATGCTCCGGCGTGACCTGGCTGCTCCATCTTGTCGTCTTTAACTTTCCCATAGCTCTCCTCTTTTCGTTTAAAAAAGCGGAGCCAGAATCCGAAGGACAGAATCAAACAGTCCCCCGAACAGCCCCGTTCGACAGTCTTTCAGGGACACGGGACGGCTCCTCCCAATGGTTTGGATGGCGTCGATCTTTAGGTCGGCCACCGCATCCGTCCGGTACATGAAGGTTCCGCATTCAAAGTGCAGATACAGGCTCCGGTAATCCATGTTGATGGTGCCGACCACTGCAAACTCATCGTCGCAGACGTAGCTTTTTGCATGGAGAAAGCCCGGCGTATACTCATAGATCTTGACCCCCGCCTTCAAAAGGGGCGCATAGTTGGAGCGGGTGAGACGAAATACCAGGGGCTTGTCCGGGATCCCCGGCGTCACAATCCGCACGTCCACCCCCCGCTTGGCTGCCAGGGAGAGGGCCAGCTTCATCTCGTCGTCCACGATCAGATAGGGCGTAAAGATGTAGCAGTATTCCCTGGCCTGGTTTAGGATCTCGATATACACATTTTCCGCCACCGTCTCATTGTCCAGGGGCGTGTCGCCGAAGGGCTGGACAAAGCCCTTTCCGAAAAAAGGCTCCGGATGGTGCAGCCAGGGCTTAAACTGCTCCAGGCTTCCGTCCTCCTTCCGATAGGCATTCCACATTTCCAGGAACATCAGAGTGAAATTCCAGACGCCCTCCCCCTCCAGGCGGACGCCGGAGTCCTTCCAGTGGCCGAACCGCTTTTTGACGTTGATGTATTCGTCGGCCAGGTTGATGCCTCCCGTATAGGCCGTGTGACCGTCAATGACCGTGATCTTTCGATGGTCTCTGTGGTTCATGACCATGGCTAAAAAGGGAACGATCCGGTTAAAGGCCATGCACCGAATCCCCCTTCGCTCCATCCACTTGTCATACCCCTTGGGGAGCAGAGAGACACAGCCCATGTCGTCGTAGATCAGGCGGACGTCCACCCCCTCCGAAACTTTCCGCTCCAAAATTCTCAGGATCCGGTTCCACATATACCCCTCTTCGATGATGAAATATTCCATGAAAATATAGTATTCCGCCCGTTCCAAGTCGGCCAGAAGCGCTTCGAACCAAAGCTCTCCCAGCGGATAATAGCGGACATCCGTGTTTTTATGAAGGCCGTAATCACTGGCATTTTTCAGATAAGTGCTGACCCCCGCCGCCCGACTGTCGATTTTTTTCAGTTCTTCCAGGACTTCCAGTCCTCCCCGGAAGCCTTTTGCCATGGAGCGGTGGGCATTCTTCAGCCGCCGTTTCATATTTTTGGACGGATTTTTGTTGCCGAAGGAGAGATAGAGAAGGCCGCCGAACAGGGGGAGGCAGAGGATCAGAATGATCCAGGCAATCTTGTAGGCGGAGTTCTCCTCTTTCCCGATCAGAAACAGGGTGATCAGGATGCTGAGCACCGTAAAAGAGGCGTTTACCCAGACGGAATAGCTGATGAGCCTCCGAAGAAAGATCACCAGCCATATCGCCTGGATCACCAGCAAGACCCCGGTGAGGAGTATTCTGTTGGTAATCAGCTTTTTGTACTTTTTTTTCATAACTTCCTCTTACCGGACAGATGATTCTCTGACACGCAAAACGCTTATTCTGTGAAGGCCGCCGCCGTTTCCAGAGCCACCTGCATCATGTTGGAGAAACCGGTCTGACGCTCCTCGGCCGAGAGCCCCTCCCCCGTCACGATGGAATCGGACACGGTGAAAATGCCAAGGGCCCGCACTCCCGCCCGGTTTGCATTGCAATAGAGGGCATAACTCTCCATTTCCACGGAGAGAAGCCCCATCTTCGCCCACTCCTTCCACTCCGGTGTCTCCGTGTAGAAAAGATCGGAAGACAGCACGTTTCCCACCCGGCAGGGATAGCCGTGGTCCTTCGCCGACCGGACGGCCTGTTCCAAAAGTTCATAGGAAGCCGTGGCGGAATAAGTTCCCGGAAGCTTATACTGGTGGGCAAAGTTTCCGTCGGTGCTGGCCGCCATAGCCATGACCAAATTTCCCACAGGCAAATGTTCCTGAATGCTTCCGCAGGAACCGACCCGGATCAAGTTTTTCACCCCGTAAAAATGGATCAATTCATAGGAATAGATGCCGATGGAAGCACAGCCCATCCCTGTGCCCATCACCGACACCCGTTTTCCCCCGTAGGTTCCGGTAAATCCGAACATGTTCCTTACAGAATTGAACATCACGACATCTTCAAGAAAGTTTTCTGCGATAAATTTGGCCCTTAAAGGATCGCCCGGCAGCAGAATGCTCTCTGCGATCTGTCCCTTTTCCGCCTGATTGTGTGGAGTTGCCATAGGATTACCTCCTGTTCTTTGCGGGAAAGCCTGCCTCGTTCGGCAAGCCCTCTCCTGGTATAAAAACAAACATAGGGAAACTGGTTTTATCATACCATAGATTCCTTAAAATTGCCAGAAACCATATTGATTATTTCCAGTATTACGCGTATAATCAGTAGTATTGTCTGATACAGAAACGATAGGTGTTTGATTTAATACAGCGGCCTTTGCCTCAGGAGGAACGCTCTATGCTCTACATCATCCTGGCTGTGATCTCCGGCGCGATGATCTCTGCCCAAAGCAGCTACAACGGCATGCTTTACCCTTTTATCGGAGTCCTGGGTGTGGGCTTTATCAGCCAATTTTTAAACGCTCTTACCAGCCTGATTCTGGAACTTGCGGCCAAAAGGAAATTCCCGAAGCCAAGCGGAATGCCCTTTCGCGCCTGTCTCGGCGGCGTGTGTGCCATCTTTGTTCTGGGCTTCTCCGGCTATCTGGTGGCAAGACTTGGAAGCGCCGTCACCGTCTGCCTCTCCGTCTCCGGCCAGCTCATCATGTCTGCGGCCGTGGACCACTTTGGATGGTTTGGCTCGGACAAGGTTTCCTTTCATACATACCGGCTTCCCGGTTTCCTGTGCATTCTTGCAGGCGTGTTTGTCATCAATTTCGCCGGGGGCGATTCCTTCACTGGTGTCTCCGGCCAGGGAATCCTGTTCCTTCTGTTGATTTTCGCAATCTTCATCGGCTGTATCACCGTGTTTGCCCGGATGTTCAATTATGAAGCCAGCCGCTATGTGGGAAAAGTCGCCGGAAGCTTTTACAATTCCGGTTTCGGAGCCATCGTCGCATTGCTCTTACTCTTGGCTGCCTCCGGCTTTCACCCGCCCCTCTCTGGTTTTCAGAATGCGCCCCTGATCGGCTATCTGACAGGCCCCCTCGGCGCCGTCGCCTGTGTGTTCAACAACATGGCCTACGGAAATATGAAGGTCTTCCATGCGACCACCTTCCTGCTCATCGGTCAGATCGGTGCCAGCATTGTGGCTGATTTTATCCTTCTCGGAAGTTTCCCACTGGGGAAATTTCTGGGGATCGCTGTGGTTTGCGCCGGGATTTTTTTGGATAAATGGGCGGCAGCAAAGCACTGATCACTTTGTCAGCGGCATACAAAAAATCATTTCAAGCAGGAAAAAGGAATCTGAGAACCATGAAAAACAATATTTCGACAGGAAAAAAGAAAGACCTCACAAACGGAGGCATCACAAAGACCATGCTGTTATTTGCCCTTCCCATGATCCTGGGAAACCTTCTACAACAGCTCTACAACATTGCGGACACCCTGATCGTGGGCCAGTTTCTGGGCTCCAATGCTCTGGCGGCCGTCGGCTCCGCCTACACCCTGATGACCTTTTTGACCTCGATCCTCCTGGGCCTATGCATGGGGAGCGGCGCCGTGTTTTCCACCTGCTATGGTGCAGGAAACATGGAGCGGCTCAAACACAGCATGTTTGCCTCTTTCCTTCTGGTGGCGGGATGTACGGTTGTTCTGAATCTGGCCGTATTCGTCTTTATCGACCCCATCATGCGGCTTTTGCAGACCCCTCCGGAGATCTATGAGATGATGCGTGGATATCTCTGGATTATTTTCCTGGGGATTGCCGCCACCTTTCTCTACAATTATTTCGCCTCCCTGCTCCGGGCTCTGGGGAATTCCGTCATTCCCCTCCTTTTTCTTGGGATCTCCGCACTTTTAAACATCGGGCTGGACCTGTTATTTGTCCTCTCTTTCCACTGGGGGGCTGAGGGAGCGGCGGCGGCCACGGTGATCTCCCAATACGTGTCCGGCATCGGCATCCTGGTGTACACCCTGGCAAAATTTCCGGAGCTCAGGCTGAGCCGGAGGCATCTGCACCTGGAGCCCGGCATCCTGCCGGAGATCTCCCAGTTTTCTTTCCTCACCTGCCTCCAGCAGTCCATCATGAATTTCGGCATTCTCATGGTCCAGGGACGGGTCAACAGCTTCGGCCCCACCGTCATGGCCGCCTTTGCCGCTGCCGTGAAGATCGACTCCTTCGCCTACATGCCGGTCCAGGATTTCGGCAACGCTTTTTCCACCTTTATCGCGCAAAATTACGGAGCAGGGAAGGCGGACCGGATCCGTAAAGGGATAGGGAGCGCCATCGCCTCCTCCGTGGTCTTCTGTCTGGTGATCACGGCCGGCGTCTGTATCTTCGCGAGGCCCCTAATGCTGATCTTTGTGAAGCCCCATGAGACCAAGATCCTTGCCACCGGCGTCCAATATCTGCGCATTGAGGGAGCCTTCTACTGCGGGATCGGCTGTCTGTTTCTGCTCTACGGCCTCTACCGGGCCATTCAAAAGCCGGGAATGTCCGTAGTGCTGACGATCGTCTCTCTGGGCACCCGTGTCCTTCTGGCCTACACCCTCTCCGCCGTCCCGGCCATCGGAGTGATCGGCATCTGGATCTCCGTTCCCATCGGATGGTTCCTGGCCGATCTCATCGGATTGATCTATTACCTGCGCAGAAAGAAAACATTGTTGCCCCTGTAGGAAAACAGAAAGCAGCCTTTTTTATTTTATCACGGTCAGTTCCTTGGGCAACTGATGGAGTACCCTGGTACTCCCATCTTCCTCGATCAGCACCTGGTCTTCGATGCGCACGCCAAACCTTCCCGGCAGATAGATCCCTGGCTCGCAGGAAAAAGCCATTCCGGGCGCGATCTTTGTTTTTTCTCCGGCCCCCGCAGAGGGGCCCTCATGACAGTCAATACCGATGCCATGCCCGGTCCGGTGGATGAAATACTCCCCGTAACCGGCCTGTTCGATCACCCTTCTGGCCGCCGCGTCCACATCCTGAAGCTCATTTCCAGCCTTTGCCGCCTCTTCGCCTGCCAGATTCGCCTCCAGCACAACCTGATAGACCTCCGCAAACTCGGTGTCCGGTTCTCCGAAATGGTACGTTCTGGTCATATCCGTATGGTAATTCTGATAGGAGCCGCCAAAATCAATCAACAGGCAGTTTCCCATCTCGATGACCGTATCTCCCGTTTTATGGTGGGGAACAGCCGCATTGGCCCCCACCGCCACACAAGCTCCTGTATCCGAGATCCCAAGACAGGTCATCTCATATGCCAGCTCCGCCAGAAAATCCGACTCTGTCTTTCCCACCCAGTAAGTCCCTTTTCCTATGCAGCGCCTCAGAGCCTCGTCCGCCTTCGCCGTAGCCGCGATCATCCGGTCCATCTCCTGGCGGTCTTTATAGATCCGGAGCGGCTGTACCAGAGGACTGCCATTTACAAGGCGTGCCTCCGGATAGAGGGCAGAAAGCTGCAGGGAGAACAGAGCAGGCATGGCCGCATCCACTCCAATGGTGCCGGTACGGATCCCCCGCTCGGCCAGCTCCTTTTTCAGAAGATCGAAGGGATTCTCCCCGTCGAACCAATAGGCAAACTGTTCCACCGGTGTCTCCGTCACTTGGAGCTCATAGAGAATGTTCGCAATGATAAACGGCTCATGGCCGGGGGCCACTGCCAATGCCAGGAACCGTTCATCCCCCTTGATCGAATAACCGCACAGATATTTCATATCCGAGGACGGCGTGATCAGAAAACAATCGATCCCCTCCTGTTTAAGAATTTCCTTCATCTTTTCGATTCTGACAGAAAATGCTGAATCTTTCATCGCTTGCTGCTTTCTCCTTTCATAATCTCCACTTTTTTAGGCAATTGCGAAACATAAATTTACGAGAATATTCGACAGGTTTTTGAGTTTCGC
>CAJUOF010000233.1 GCA_910587905.1 uncultured Lachnospiraceae bacterium | reverse complement strand
TGATATTGCGGATATTGCGAACCAGGTGGGGAGCGGTGCGAACCAGGTGTCCGCAGGGGCCCAGGCGCTGTCCCAGGGGGCCATGCAGCAAAAGGTTTCCATGGACGGCCTGGTATCGAATATCACGGATATCACGGAGCAGATCCAGAGCAGCCGGGTCCGCTGCGGCGACGCCAGCGGCCTGGTTGATAAGGCTACGGGTTATGCGGCCGAGGCTGACAAGAAGATGGAGCAGCTGATCGCAGCCACCACCAACATCGACCAGTCGTCGGCCCAGATCGGCAGTATCATAAAAGCGATCGAGGACATTGCCTTCCAGACGAATATCCTTGCCCTGAATGCCGCGATCGAGGCGGCCAGGGCCGGGGAGGCGGGGAAGGGTTTCTCGGTGGTGGCGGACGAGGTGAGAAGTCTTGCGGCCAGATCCGGCGAGGCGGCCCAGAGCACCGGTACGCTGATCGGCCGTTCTCTCCAGGATGTGAAGACGGGCACGGAGTCCACGAACCTTGCCATTTCTGCCGTGCAGGTCATCAATGAGTGCATCCGTTCCATCAAGACGCTGATGGATGAGATCGCGCTTGCCAGCGTCCAGCAATCGGAGATGGTCGTTTCGGTGGAGAGCAGGATCAAGGAGGTCTCCGGTGTCATTCAGGCCAACTCTGCGGCGGCGGAGGAGAGCGCGGCGGTTTCCAATGAACTGTCCGGCCAGGCAGAGACCCTGAACCGCCTGATCGGCCAGTTCCGCATCCGGTGAGAGGGGCAGCGAGTTTCCCGATGCGCAGTAAAAATAAAGGCTTGACAATTCTCTATATAAGTGATTAAATAAACATATGAGCAAACGTTCATATGTTTATTTTTCCTGATAGATAGGAGGATTGTTATGAGGCATATCATGGGGATTCTGGAACATCAGCCGGAGGAATGCGGGTGCGGCCATGACCATCATTGCGGGGACGGAGAATGTGGCCATGACCACAGCCATGACCATCATCACGGGGAATGCGGGTGCGGCCATGACCACCATCATGAGGAAGGGACCTGCGGGTGCGGTCACGACCACGGCCATGACCACCATCAGGGGGAATGCGGTTGTGGCCATGATCATCATCATGAGAATGGCCATGGTCACCGGAGAATGGTGGCAAAGGCATCCGGAGGACGGCGCGGCAGATCGGTCTATCTTCTGGAAAATCTTGGCTGTGCCAACTGTGCGGCGAAGATGGAAGAAAAAATTGGAAGACTTCCGGGAGTGACATCTGCCACGATCACTTATGCGACGAAGGAGCTTCGCCTGGAGGCGGAGGATCCGGAGGGGCTGGTGCCCCGAATCGAAGCGATCTGCACTTCCATTGAGCCGGACGTGCGGGTGATCCGTCAGGGAGGGGGAAAACGGAAGACGGCTTCGGCAGGACGAGGGGAGGAAGCCTCTGAAAAGCGGGAGGCGGCAAAGACGCTGGCTGTTTTGCTGTTCGGCGCCGTGCTGTTTACGGCCGGCCTCTTTCTGGAGCATGCAGGCGCTCCGGTCCTGGTGGTGATTCCGGTCCATGTGGCGGCTTATCTGCTTCTCGGAGTGAAGATCTTGTGGACGGCGCTCAGAAATCTGACGAAGGGCCATGTGTTCGACGAGAATTTTTTGATGAGCCTTGCGACGCTTGGTGCCTTTGCCATCGGCGATTATCCGGAGGCGGTCGGGGTCATGCTTTTTTACCGGATCGGGGAGTTCTTTGAGGAACGGGCGGTGGCAAAGAGCAGGAGCCAGATTATGGACGCCGTGGACCTCCGGCCGGAGGTGGTGAACCTGGAAACGGCGGAAGGGCTCCGGGTAATCGGGGCGGAGGAAGCGAGGGTGGGAGACATCCTGCTTGTGAGGCCGGGCGATCGGATTCCCCTGGACGGCGTGATCGTGGAGGGGGAAAGCCGGATCGACACGTCCCCCATTACCGGGGAACCGGTTCCGGTCCGCCTTGGGGCCGGGGATGTGGTCACCTCCGGCTGTGTCAATACTTCCGGACAGCTTAAGGTTCAGGTGGAAAAGGTGCTGGAGGAGTCCATGGTCACCAGGATCCTTCAGTCGGTGGAGAATGCGGCGGCCAGCAAACCGAAGATGGACCGGTTTATCACCCGGTTCGCCAGAATTTATACGCCGGTGGTGGTGGCTGTTGCCGTCCTGACGGCCGTTCTCCCCTCTCTGGCGACGGGAAATTGGGATTACTGGGTCTATACGGCCCTGTCGTTCCTGGTCATGAGCTGCCCCTGCGCTCTGGTGCTCAGTGTGCCGCTGGCGTTCTTTTCTGGGATCGGGGCAGGCTCCAGGGAGGGGATTCTGTTTAAGGGCGGCCTGTCCATTGAGGCTATGAGCACGGTGAAGGCTGTCGTCATGGATAAGACCGGCACGGTCACGGAGGGGAATTTCGTTGTTCAGGAGATCGTTCCGGCGGAGGGCGGGACGGCGGGGGAGCAGGAGCTCCTTGCCCTTGGCGCAGGATGTGAACGGCATTCGACCCACCCCATTGCGGCCAGCATCGTCCAGGAGGCGGAGCAAAGAGGTGTGGACATTCCGGAGCCGGAGGGCATGGAGGAGATCGCCGGACATGGGATCCGTGCACATGTCGACGGCAGAGAGGTCCTCTGCGGCAACGGGAAGCTTTTGGAACGGTTCGGGGTGTTCACGGAAAAGGTGGAAGGTCCGGCGGCCGGCTCAGAGGTTTTCCTGGCGGTGGACGGCGTTTATGCCGGCCGGATCCTGGTTTCAGATACCATTAAGAGGGATGCGAAGACGGCACTTGTAGGACTCAGGCGGCTGAATGTGAAGACGGCCATGCTGACCGGAGACCGGGAGGAGAGCGCCAGGGCCGTGGCGGAGGAGATCGGGCTGGACGAGGTGCGGGCGAAGCTTCTGCCGGAGGAAAAGCTGTCGGAGCTTAAGAATCTGAGGAAGGCTTACGGCCCGGTCATGTATGTAGGCGACGGGATCAACGATGCGCCGGTGCTTGCCGGCGCAGACGTGGGAGCGGCCATGGGGAGTGGGGCGGATGCGGCTCTTGAGGCGGCGGACGTGGTGTTCATGACCTCCGCCATGGAAGCCATTCCCCAGTCGGTCCGGATCGCAAGAAGCACCAGGAGAATCTCCTGGCAGAACGTGGTCTTTGCACTGATCGTCAAGGTGGCCGTCATGGTTCTTGGCCTTTGCGGTTTCGCCTCCATGTGGGCGGCGGTGTTTGCGGACACGGGTGTGGCCATGCTCTGCGTGCTCAACTCGATTCGGATCCTCTACCGAAAATAAGAAACAGATCAATCGATCAATGCTGAGAACCTGCCAAGGAAAGTATTTTTAACTTGGCAGGTTTTCTAAAAACATCTGAACATAAGGCAGTGCCGCGCCGATGATGATGTTATGCCAGGGCATTTTGCTGAGCAGAAGAAAATCCTGCGCTTCTTCAAACGGTGTCAATTCTCGGATCTTTTTGTGCAAAAAGGCGATGTCATTTTCACATAGATACGGAGCGAGAGACCCTCCGAGGATAAAATCGGCGTCGAAGACCAGATGCAGCATATTGATCATTTCGGCAAGATCCGAAAGATATTGGTTCCAGCGTTTTATAGTGAGAGGCTCCTGCTGCCGGAGCTCTTTGAAAAAGTCTTCCAGCTTTTCGCTGCTGAAAAGCAGCGCGTTCAGAGAACACAGAGTTTCGGCACATCCGCGCTTGCCGCAGTAACAAAGCGCGCCGTTTGGACGTGCCTGGATATGTTCAATGGTAGAACTGTGTCCGTGTTTGCCGGCCAGTATCCGGCCATTGGAAATAATGGCGGCGCCAAGGTGCCAGTCGAGAGAAAGATAAAACGCGTCTTTTAGCTCCGGCGTGATCCAGATTTCAGCGATAGCCGCGCATTCTGCATCGTGGATAAACGAACACGGATATGGCAGATACTTGGTGAAAGTTTCAATGGAGAGTCCCGTACAGGCTAAGATCTTACCATATTGGACGGTGTGTTTGTCTGATGAAACTAAGCCCTGTATAGCAAAGCCGATTCCAAGGATTTGTTCGTCAGCCAGACCGATATGGTTCTTAAATTCCAGGATCTTGTCGCAGACAACCTTAAAATAGGCATCTGTATTTTCATATATGATATCATAAGTCAGGCAGTCGATCTGTTTTCCGTACAGATCGACTGCTATCATTTTGAGCTCCTTTTTTAAAAATTCCACACCGATGCTGATGCGGAAATCGGGGACGATGGAATAGGCAGCGGGTTTTCTGCCGACAAATTCCGTGGTAACCGTGCCGTTTTTTTGGATCAGGCCTTCATTTTCCAGTGAGTTTAAGTTGGCCGCCACAGTAGGGCGGCTCAGACGCAGATGGTATGCGATATCCTGCTGAGTGACCGTGCTGTTTGTATAAATATAATGATAAATGAGGTTTCGATTATTTTCTTTGATTTGATTTGGAGTGATACTTCCGTTCATTCTAATTTCCCCTATTTACAAAAAGAATTTACAAAATGATTATAACATAGGTCTTAAAAAATATTCATTGTGCAATTTCTACAATTTTGCGATTGAAATATTGGTAATGTTTGTGAATGGACAAATAACAAAAAATGCCTTATTATGTAAATATAAATTGATAAATCATTTTACAAATAAATAAAATAAAATAATTTTCAAGAAAGGGGAACAAATTTATGGGAATCATCGAAAAAATGCGGCTGGACGGAAAAAGAGGATTCGTCACCGGCGGAGCCAGAGGAATCGGAAAGTGCACGGCAACTGCTTTTGCCGAGGCCGGCGCAGATGTAGCTATCGTGGATATGGATCTGGAAACTGCGAAGGCTACGGCAGAGGAGCTTGCAAAAGCTACGGGGCGCAAGGTAATCGCGATCCGGTGTGACGTGACGGACGAAGCACAGGTACAGGCTAT